>NZ_JAUSME010000268.1 GCF_030645555.1 Herminiimonas sp. | reverse complement strand
GCGATCGATATAGGCACGTGCATTCGCCGGCAATACATCCAGCGATTTCGCACCTACCGTGCTTTCTTTCCAGCCCGGCATTTCTTCGTATATCGGTTCGCAAGCTGCCGCATCTTCGGCACCGACCGGGAAGATATCAATTGTCTTGCCGTGCAGTTTGTAGCCGGTGCAGATACGCAGCGATTCCAGGCCATCCAGCACGTCGAGTTTAGTAAAGCACATGCCAGTGACGCCATTGATCTGCACCGAACGCTTCAGCAAGGCGGCATCAAACCAGCCGCAACGACGTGGACGGCCGGTGACGGTACCGAACTCGTGACCAACTGTCGCCAGATGCTTGCCGACGCCTGCATCGGTCGGCAGTTCCGACGGGAACGGGCCTGAACCTACGCGTGTCGTATACGCCTTGGTGATACCGAGTATGTAATGCAGCATGCCAGGGCCGACACCGGAACCGGTGGAGGCATTGCCCGCCACGCAATTGCTCGATGTAACGTACGGGTAGGTACCATGATCGACGTCGAGCAAACTGCCCTGCGCGCCTTCAAACAAGAGGTTTGCGCCGGCATTGAATGCCGCATACAGGGCACTCGATACGTCGCCTACCATGGGTTTCAGACGCGGCACATCGGCCAGCGCATCATCCAGTGTTTTTTGATAATCGACCGCTGCCACCTTCAGGTAATTCGTTAATACGAAGTTGTGGTAGTCGAGGTTTTCCAGCAGTTTTTCAGCGAAACGTTTTTCATTCAGCAGGTCGGCAGCGCGTATCGCGCGACGTGCAACCTTGTCTTCGTATGCCGGGCCTATGCCCTTGCCGGTGGTGCCTATCTTTGCATCGCCGCGCGCTACTTCGCGCGCCACATCCAGTGCCGTGTGATACGGCAAAATGATCGGGCATGCTTCGGAGATTTTCAGACGCGACGGCACTTCCACGCCGATCGCCTGCAGCTTGTCGATTTCACGCAGCACGTCGGGTACCGACAGCACCACACCGTTACCGATATAGCATGCGACGCCTTCGCGCATGATCCCCGATGGAATCAATTGCAATGCCGTTTTGTGGCCACCGATGACCAGCGTGTGACCGGCATTATGGCCGCCCTGAAAGCGCACCACACCCTGCGAATGATCGGTCAGCCAATCGACGATCTTGCCCTTGCCTTCATCGCCCCATTGGGTACCGACTACTACGACGTTTTTTGCCATGCTTTTTGTTGACATCACTTAGCCTAAATTTTTGATAATCCAGTTGCCATCTTCAAGTACGAGTACGCGATCGCACTCGAACTCATCCTGATCGTTTTCGTGGCCGGAAAGACTTTGAATCACGACTTCCCCTGCCTTGCGCAATGCGCTGATTTTGCTACGCAACAACGGTTCGCGGCCCCATGGCGCACGAATCGCGCGCTTGGGCTCTGCAGCAGGCAACAATCGCGCCAACTCACGCAAATCCATCGAGAAGCCGGTTGCCGGACGGGCGCGACCAAATGCTTCACCTACATGATCGTAGCGACCGCCACGTGCAACCGCATTCGGCAAGCCCGGCACGTAAATGGCGAACATCGCGCCACTTTCGTATTGATAGCCGCCCAGATCTGCCAGATCGATGGTGACACTCGCATCCCCTGCCAGTTTAACCAGCGCCGTCAATTCGTCCAGCGCCTGGCTGATGCCTGGCAGTTTTGGCAATACTGCGCGTGCGCGTGCAATCACTTCCGCGTCGCCATACAAGCCCGGCAAGGCCAGCAAGGCACGACGGGTA
>NZ_JAUSME010000111.1 GCF_030645555.1 Herminiimonas sp. | reverse complement strand
CCGGATAAATTCGTCGGCCCGGCCGGTTTGTTGCAGGCGTATCGCTTCATTGCCGATACCCGGGATCATGCCACTGGCGAGCGTCTGGATAATCTGGAAGATCCTTATCGCTTGTTCCGCTGCCATTCGATCATGAATTGCGTCGATGTTTGCCCGAAAGGCTTGAACCCGACGCGCGCGATCGGAAAAATCAAGGAACTGATGGTCCGTCGCGCCGTATAAAAAGCGCGATAAAAAGGCGCGATAAGCCAGGACTCGCATGCGAGCCCTGGTTCCGGTTTTTACGCAGAATGACGTGGCAATAGTGTCAAACAGATTGATTGAGAGTCCATGTCCGTAACCCATCAAGCTGATCCAGTAAAACGCGCACGCCTCAGGTGGCGCGCGCGCCGCGGCTTGCTGGAAAACGATTTGCTGCTGACACGATTTCTGGATGAGCATGAAGCAACGCTGACGGATGAAGAGGTCGAGGCCTTTTCGATATTGCTGGAGTTGCCGGATAACGATTTACTGAATTTTCTGTTGGCGCGCAAGGAACCTGAGAGTGAAATCGATTTACCTCATGTTCGCGCGCTGCTTACGAGACTGAGGGCGGTTTAACGCACGTTTCGACTGGTTTTTTAATATTGCGATTTATTCTTAAATCGACTCACCCCCTCGCTACTAGAAGGAAGAGCCATGCCCCACTCACAATCTGACACCAAAGCCACACTGTCGTTTTCCGACGGTACGCCATCATTGGAGTTGCCTATCTACAAGGGCACCGTTGGCCCTGATGTCATCGATATACGCAAACTGTATGGCGCGAGCGGTAAATTCACCTACGATCCAGGCTTCATGTCGACGGCTGCGTGCAATTCGACGATTACCTATATCGATGGCGATAAAGGCGAATTGCTGTATCGCGGTTATCCGATCGAGCAGTTGGCGGTGAATTGCGATTTCCTCGAAACCAGCTATCTGCTGTTGAAAGGCGAATTGCCGAATGCAGCCCAGAAGGCCGCCTTCGTCAAAACGGTGACGAACCACACGATGCTGCATGAGCAGATGCAATTCTTCTTCCGCGGCTTCCGTCGCGATGCGCATCCTATGTCGGTGCTGGTCGGCACTGTCGGTGCCCTGGCATCCTTCTATCATGATTCGCTCGATATCACTGATGCGCACCACCGCGAAGTATCGGCTATCCGCCTGATCGCCAAGATGCCGACGCTGGTGGCGATGTCGTACAAGTATTCGGTCGGCCAGCCATTCGTCTATCCGCGCAATGACTTGTCTTTCAGCGCCAACTTCATGCACATGATGTTCTCGACGCCTAGCGAAGAGTACAAGATCAATGATGTGCTGGTGCGCGCACTGGACCGTATCCTGATCCTGCATGCCGATCACGAGCAAAATGCATCGACCTCGACCGTGCGTTTGTCCGGTTCGTCCGGCGCCAACCCATTTGCCTGCATCGCTGCAGGTATCGCCTGTTTGTGGGGCCCGGCACATGGCGGCGCCAACGAAGCTGCACTGAACATGCTGAAGGAAATCGGTTCGGTCGACAAGATTCCTGAGTTCATCGCCAAGGTCAAGGACAAGAATTCCGGCGTCAAGCTGATGGGCTTCGGCCATCGCGTCTACAAGAACTTCGATCCGCGCGCCAAACTGATGCGCGAAACCTGTCACGAAGTGCTGAACGAACTCGGTCTGCACGATGACCCGTTGTTCAAGCTGGCGATGGAACTGGAAAGAATTGCACTCGAAGATGAATACTTCGTCTCGCGCAAACTGTATCCGAACGTCGATTTTTACTCGGGTATCGTGCAATCGGCGCTGGGTATTCCAGTGTCGCTGTTTACCGGTATCTTCGCGATGGCGCGGACAGTAGGCTGGGTCGCGCAATGGAATGAAATGATTTCAGATCCGGAACAAAAAATCGGCCGTCCGCGTCAATTGTTCATCGGTGAAACAACACGCGATGTACCAGAGATGTCGAAACGTCCAGTCTGAGTAATACAGACAAGAAGCGGATCGTCTGATTCGTTTCTTGTCATCCTGTAGTTATGCTATTCTCGTTTCAAACACGAGTTACCGAAGTTACCGAATTTAAAGCTATCGAATAAAACGTCCTTCCCCACAACTTGATGTGCAATCCGCTAATCGGTCAGGCCGTGTCGCGGAAGGTTGAATAACCCGCTAATCTCGCGAAACGCGAAGAAAGGTGAGCAATATGATGCAGCAAACTATTTCCAACTCCTATTTGTTTGGAGGCAATGCGCCGTACGTTGAAGAACTGTACGAAGCTTACCTCGACAATCCCGGCTCCGTTCCAGACAACTGGCGCGCCTATTTCGACGCCATGCAGCATGTGCCTGCGGTCGATGGCTCGAGCAAGCCCGACGTCGCGCATGCCTCTGTCATCGCCTCCTTTGCCGAGCGCGCCAAGCATGGTCCTATCCGCACGGTTACCGCCTCGGAAGATGTCGAGATGGGCCGCAAGCGCGTCGCCGTCACGCAACTGATCGCCGCGTATCGTGTACTGGGCAATAACTGGGCCAATCTGGATCCGCTGCAGCGCCAGGAACGTCCGCCTATCCCGCAACTGGAACCAAGTTTTTACGGCTTCACCGATGCTGACATGGATATCGTGTTCAACATCAGCAATACCTATTTCGGTACCGAAACCTCGTCACTGCGTGACTTGCTCAACGCCTTGCGCGATACCTACTGCCGTTCGATCGGGCCGGAATTCATGTACATCAGCGATCCTGCGCAAAAGCTCTGGCTGCAGGAACGCTTTGAATCTATCCGTTCTACGCCTACCTTTTCGAGCGAAAAGAAGAAACACATCCTGGCGCGTCTGACCGCGGCTGAAGGCCTGGAGCGTTATCTGCATACCAAGTACGTCGGCCAAAAGCGTTTTTCGCTCGAAGGCAGTGAAAGCTTTATCGCGGCACTCGATGAAGTGATCCAGCGCGGCGGTGAAAAAGGCGTGCAGGAAATCGTCATCGGCATGGCACATCGCGGCCGTTTGAATGTGCTGGTCAATACGCTGGGCAAGATGCCGCAGGAACTGTTTGCCGAATTCGAAGGCCGTCATGGCGACGATTTGCCATCCGGCGACGTCAAATACCATCAAGGTTTTTCATCGGATATCAGTACGCCAGGCGGCCCGGTCCATCTGTCGCTGGCCTTCAATCCCTCGCACCTGGAAATCGTCAATCCGGTCGTCGAAGGCTCGGTCCGTGCACGCATCGAGCGGCGCGGCCAGAACGATCCGTCGCAACAGGTCCTGCCTATCCTGATCCATGGCGATGCGGCCTTCGCCGGCCAGGGCGTCATCATGGAAACGCTGAACCTGGCGCAAACACGCGGCTACGGCACCGGCGGCACCGTGCACATCATCATCAACAACCAGATCGGTTTCACGACCTCGGATCCGCGCGATTCACGCTCGACGCTGTATTGCACCGACGTTTCAAAAATGATTGAAGCGCCGGTCATCCATGTCAATGGCGATGATCCGGAAGCTGTCATCTTTGCAGCGCAGATCGCCATCGATTACCGTCTCGAATTCCGCAAGGACATCGTGGTCGACATCGTGTGTTACCGCAAATTGGGACACAACGAGCAGGATACGCCGGCGCTGACCCAGCCGCTGATGTACAAGAAGATTGCCCAGCATCCCGGCACGCGCAAACTGTATGCCGACAAGCTGGTGACGCAGGGAACCATCGCAGCCGATGCGGGCGATGCGATGGTCAAGGAATACCGTGATGCGATGGATGCCGGCCAGCACACGATCAATCCTGTCATTTCCAACTTCAAGAGCAAATACGCGGTGGACTGGATGCCGTTCCTGAACCGCAAATGGACCGATGCTGCCGATACTGCGGTGCCTATCACCGAGCTGAAGCGCTTGTCAGAGCGGATCACGGCGATCCCGGAAAATTTCAAGGCGCATCCGCTGGTTGAAAAAGTATTGGCAGACCGCGCCACCATGGGCCGTGGCGAGATGAATCTCGACTGGGGCATGGGCGAGCATCTGGCTTATGCATCCCTGGTCAGTTCCGGTTATGCGGTGCGTCTGACCGGGCAGGATGCTGGTCGCGGCACCTTCGTGCATCGCCATGCAGTCTTGCATGACCAGAACCGCGAACGCTGGGATGCCGGTACTTATGTGCCTTTGCAGAATGTTTCCGATCAACAGGCCTGGTTCCGTGTGATCGATTCGGTGCTGTCGGAAGAAGCGGTGCTGGCCTACGAATATGGCTACTCGACAGCAGAACCGAATACGCTGGTGATCTGGGAAGCGCAATTCGGCGATTTTGCCAACGGCGCACAAGTCGTCATCGACCAGTTCATCAGCTCCGGCGAAGTCAAGTGGGGCCGCGTCTCCGGCCTGGTCATGATGCTGCCACATGGTTACGAAGGGCAGGGTCCGGAACATTCTTCCGCACGTCCGGAGCGTTTCCTGCAACTGTGCGCAGACAATAATATGCAAGTGGTGCAACCGACCACTGCGGCACAGATTTTCCATCTGCTGCGCCGTCAAATGATACGGATGTTCCGCAAACCGCTGGTGATCCTGACGCCTAAATCGCTGTTGCGCAACAAGGATGCCGGATCGCCATTGAGTGAATTGGCCAAGGGATCCTTCCAGACCGTCATCGGTGAAGTGGATGCCACGATAGATGCGAAGAAAGTCAAACGTGTCCTGGCCTGTTCTGGTCGCGTGTATTACGACCTGGTCAATGCCCGCAAGGAGCGCGGACAGCATGATGTGGCTATCATCCGTCTTGAGCAGCTGTATCCATTCCCGCATAAGGCATTGACGGCAGAGCTCAAGAAATTCCCTAACGTGACGGAATTGGTATGGACGCAGGATGAACCGCAAAATCAGGGCGCATGGTTCCAGATACAGCACAACATCCTGGAAAACATGGCGGATGGACAGAAGCTTGCCTATGCCGGACGTCCGGCCAGTGCCTCGCCTGCCGTCGGTTATTACGACAAGCATTACGCGCAGCAAAAGGCCTTGATCGAAACCGCCTTCAGCAAATTAAAAGGTTTTGTACTGACCAAATAAAGACCCTGCGGCATCCCATATGCTGGGCTGCCGTACGAACAACCCGAAACGGAGAGTTACATGGCAATTCTTGAAATCACAGTTCCGCAACTGTCGGAATCCGTCGCAGAGGCAACACTGCTGCAATGGCATAAAAAAGTAGGCGAAGCCGTCGCGCGCGACGAAAACCTGATCGATATCGAAACCGACAAGGTGGTGCTGGAGCTGCCGGCACCTGCGGCCGGCGTCATCACGAAAATCATTCGCGAAGATAACAGCACCGTGGTCGCCGGCGAAGTCATTGCGCTGCTCGATACCGATCTTTCCGCTGCAGTCGCACCATCGACTCCAGCTCCGGCTGTTGCAGCTGCAGCGCAAGTTGCTGCGGCACCGGTAGCGGCGACGCATGTGCAGCCCTCATCGAATGCCGCGGGCGGCATAGCGATGCCTGCAGCGGCAAAGATGCTGTCTGAAAACAAGCTGACGACCAGCGATGTCGCCGGTACCGGCAAGGATGGCCGCGTCACCAAGGGCGACGTGATCAACCAGCT
>NZ_JAUSME010000107.1 GCF_030645555.1 Herminiimonas sp. | reverse complement strand
ATGCATGTCCGGCGACAGCCGGAACGGCACGCCCTGCAGCACGTTACCCAGCGCCACGCCGAAGATCAGTGTCGGCACGAAGCCGCTGAAAAACAGTACGCCATCCCAGCGTGCACGCCAGCGCAGATCGTCGCGCTTGCTGCGAAACTTGAACGCTACCGGACGCAATATCAGTCCGACCAGTATCGCAAACATGGCCAGGTAAAAGCCCGAGAACGCCACCGCATACAGCTGCGGCCACGCGGCAAAAATCGCTCCGCCGCCGAGTATCAGCCACACCTGGTTACCTTCCCATACCGGGCCTATGCTGTTGATGACGACGCGCCGTTCTATATCGGTGCGCCCGACAAATGGCAGCAGGATGCCGGTGCCCAGATCGAAACCGTCTGTCACCGCGAAGGCGAGCAGCAACACGCCGATCAAAGCCCACCAGATCAGGCGCAGGGTATCGTAGTCGATCAGTGTGTGCAGGATCATAGTTGCTCCGATGTGGCGGCAGGGATTGCATGGTTGACAGGCTGGACGTGGACGCCCGTTTCCGGCGCATGTTCCACATCCGGCCCTTTCTGGATCAGCTTGAAAATCAGCTTTATTTCAATCACGAACAGCACCGTGTAAATCAGGATGAAGCCACCCAATGAAATGAGCAAAGTCTTGATGCCCAGGCTGGACACTGCAACTGCCGTCGGCAACACGCCTTCTATCACCCACGGCTGGCGGCCGAACTCGGCTACCAGCCAGCCGGCTTCAACCGCAATCCACGGCAATGGAATCGCAAACACTGCCAGCTTCAGCAGCCAGCGATGCTTGTCCAGTTGCCGGCGTGCAGACAGGATGAAGAAAATCCCGGTCAGCAGGATCATGAACATGCCTATCCCGACCATGATGCGGAACAGCCAGAACAAAGGCGCAACCTGCGGCACTGTATCGAATGCGGCCTTGGCTATCTGCTCCGGCGTCGCCTGGCGCGGATCGTCTACATAGCGCTTGAGCAGCAGTGCATAACCCAGGTCATGGCCGGTTTCTTCAAACGCAGCGCGCATGGCTGGCGTGATGTTTTCCGAGCTGCCGGCGGCACGAATTTTTTGTAGCGCATCGTAAGCCTTTATGCCGTTGGCGATGCGCAGCTCTGCGTGCTGCACCAGCTCGTTGATGCCCGGAATAACGGTATCGAGCGAGCGCGTGCCGATCAAGCCCATCAGGGCCGGCAAGTGGATCGCATAGTGCGTTTCCCGCGCCGCCTGATTCGGGAAACCGACCAGCGTAAAGTCGGCCGGCGCAGGCTGGGTTTCCCACATGCCTTCAATAGCCGCCAGTTTCATTTTCTGATGCTCGGTCGACAGGTAACCGCTTTCGTCACCCAGCACGACCACCGACAGTGCGGCGGCCAGACCGAACGATGCCGCCACCGTCATCGAGCGTTTGGCCAGTTCGAGATGGCGTCCCTTGAGCAGGTACCAGGCTGAAACGCCGAGCACGAAAATTGCCGCGGTCACGTAACCGGCTGAGGCCGTATGCACGAACTTGGCTTGCGCGACCGGATTGGTCAGCACCGCAGCAAAGTCGGTGACTTCCATGCGCATCGTTTCAGGATTCAGGGCGGCGCCTACCGGATTCTGCATCCAGCCATTGGCGATCAATATCCAAAGCGCAGAAAAATTGGAGCCGATGGCGACGGCCCAGGTTGCAGTCAGGTGGCCGACCTTGGAGAGTTTGTCCCAGCCAAAGAAAAACAGGCCGACAAAGGTCGCTTCCATGAAGAAGGCCATCAAGCCCTCTATCGCCAGCGGTGCGCCGAAGATGTCGCCGACGTAATGGCTGTAGTAGCTCCAGTTCATACCGAACTGGAATTCCATCACGATGCCGGTCGCCACCCCCATCGCAAAGTTGATGCCGAACAGCGTGCCCCAGAATTTGGTCATGTCGCGCCAGATGACGCGGCCCGTCATCACGTAGACGGTTTCCATGATGGCCAGCAGTATCGACAGCCCTATCGTCAGCGGTACGAACAAGAAGTGGTACAGCGCCGTGGCCGCAAACTGCAAGCGTGATAACGAAACAATATCGAGTTCCATAAACCTTCCTTTTTTACCTTACAACGATTGCCGCACCTTGCTCGGGCCGGACCTCAATCCGGTCGCAAGGTGCTCAGCACAAGCTCAAAATCTGCATCGCCGCGCTGCACGTCCATAACGATACGCCCATGTTGGATACAAACCAAGCGATCCGCCAGCGCCGCTTCGCGCCTTACGTGCGTGGCCAGCAGAATCGCGCGCCCGGCCGCCAGCCCAGCCAGCCGCTGCAATACATCGCGCGCGGTAAGCGGATCGAGGCCTTCGGTCGGCTCGTCGAGCAGCCACAGCGGCACCTGGCGCAACAGCAGGCGTGCCAGCGCCAGACGGCGCAACTGCCCACCCGACAAACCCAGACCGCCTTCGCCCAGGCGCGTCTCCAGTCCGGCCGGCATATTCATTACATCTTCTGCCAGACCCGCCGCCTGCAACACTTCCCACAGCCGCGCATCGCCGGCCAGCGGATCGGCCAGCAACAGATTGTCGCGCAAGCTGTCCTGAAATAGTTCGGTACGCTGCGTCAGCAGGCAATGCGGCGCGACTTGCGCGGTGCCGGACAGTGCCGCCAGTTCGCCGGCAATCACTGCCAGCAAGGTGGATTTGCCGGCACCGCTCGCACCTATCAGCGCCACCTTTTCATTACTGCCGATAGACAGCGATATATTGTGCAACACAGGATGGCCCGGCGCATCGACTCCTGCCGGATGCGCGCTCATGTCGGCCAGATTGAGAACCAGATTGCCAGGCAAGGCTGGTGCAGGCGCCGTTGCGGCCGCCGTGTCTTGCAGGCGCGGCCCGAGCCGGCGTGCGGCCAGCACGGTGCGGCCCAGTTCCAGCGCACCGCGTCGCAATGCTGCAAACGGTTCAGTCGCGCTCAGCACCAGCAGCAAGGCCAGGGCCGCCACCGGCGCACCTATCGTCCCGGCTTCCATCAACATCGCCACCATTACCAGCGTCGCAACCAGGGTCAGGCTCCCGACCACGCCATAGGCGACGCCGGCCTGTACTTCCAGTCGGTTCAAGGCATCGTCCGCTTTTGCAAGATAAATATCCGCCGCCGCCAGCGCTGCTGTCTGCGCACCCAGCCGCCCGGCCATGATCAATTCAGTCTGCCCGGCCACCAGATCGATGCTGCGCGCACGCAAGGCTTCCAGCGCGTAACTGCGGCGGCGCGCAGCGCGACGCGCACCATGCGCCGTCACAAGCGCGATACCCAGGCCGGCCACTATCAGCCAGATTGCGATCAATGCACCCAGCCAGGCGTTGATAAAGCCCAGTGCAATGCCGGTCACCAGTGCAGCCGCCAGTGCCGACCCGGCCGGCACCAGGATGCGCAGATACAGCGTATCCAGCGCATCGATATCGCCGGTCAGACGGAACAGCAATTGCGCAGGCCGTGCCAGCAGGCGTCGCGCAGCTTCAGGTTTTGCCCAGCCGAGGAACAGGCGTACACGCAAGGCCGCCAGCACTGCCAGCGTCGCATCGTGCGTCACCAGCCGTTCGCCGTAACGCGATGCGGTACGCCCTAGCGCCAGCAAGCGTATACCGGCAGAAGGCATGAATACATCGAAGGTGAAGGCCAGCGACATGTTCAAGCCGGCAATCGCCGTCGCCGTGATGAACCAGCCCGACAAACCCAGCAGGGCCATGCCGGACAATACCGTCACGGCCGCCAGCAAGGCGCCGAGCAGCAATTGTTTTTTTTGCGCGGCGATAAACACGGCCAGCACCGGATGCAGAGCGCGCCACAGCTTCATGCCTGTGCCTCCGCATCTGCACGCAGCACGATCACGCGATCCATGCGCGCCGCCAATACCGGATCATGCGTGGCGATGATCATCGTCCTGCCCTGCGCCAGTTGCAGCAAGGCGTCTGTGACCTGTCGAGCGGTAGCGCTGTCGAGATGCGCAGTCGGTTCATCGACCAGCAACAGGTCGGCATGCCTGTCGACCAGCGCGCGCGCCAAGGCCAGCCGCACTGCCTCGCCGCCCGACAATCCACCGCCGCCCTCGCCCAATGCCACGCCAGGCTGCGCTTGCGGCACCGCATCCAGCGCAGTGAAGCGCAATGCCGCTGCCACATCTTCCGCCGCTATATCTAAACGGCCCAGGGCCACATTCGCGCGCACCGATCCGGCAAATATATGCGGCTTCTGCCCTATCCACGCCATGCGCATACGCAGTGCAGCCACCGTGCCTGGCAACAAACGCACGCCACCTATCGTCACCTCGCCATCCTGCAGAGGCACCAGGCCGGCAATCAACGATAATAACGTCGATTTGCCAGCGCCGCTGGACGCAACGACGGCAATGTGTTCGCCCGACTCAATATGCAGTGCGTAATCGTCCAGCACTGGAGCAGCTGCACCTGCATACGAAAAACACAAAGCCCGGATATCGACTGCCGGTGCGACGCTGGCAGCATGCGGCAAGGTTTGCGCTGCCGCTGCATCCGGCAGCTGCAAGCCCTGATCCGTCAAACGATCGATGGCATCCAGCGCCGCCACGCCTGCCGCCCGGTCATGCCAGGCACTCGACAGATCGCGCAAGGGTTCAAAAAAAGCCGGCGCCAGCAGCAGGATGAACAAGCCCTGCTCCAGCGTCAGGCGCGTGCCCCACGCGCCAAATTCGAGTTGCCCCAGCAAATGAAAACCGATATAGACCGCCACCATCGCCACGCCCAGCGCGGCAAACAGTTCCAGCACGGCTGAGGACAGGAAGGCGATGCGCAACACGGCCATCGTGCGCTGGCGCAGCGCTTGCGCCGCATCACGCAAACGCAGCGCAGTGATCTCGATCGCATCCAGCGTGCGCAGGGTCGCCAGTCCGCGCAGACGATCGAGCAGAAAGGCATTCATGCCGCCCATCTCCACCATCTGCGCCTCGCTCGCCGCTTTGGCGCGCCAGCCTACCAGCGCCATGAAGAGCGGGATCAGGGGCGCAGCCACCAGCAGGATCAGTGCGGCGACCCACGATAAGGGAAAGACGGCGACGAGGATGACAACAGGAATGGCGGTGGAACGCAGGCGCGCAGGACGGTAACGCACCAGATAGGGAATGACAGCCTCAGCCTGCTCGGCCATCACGCTTGCAACAAGCCCGGATGCAGGACGCTGCACATCCAGCGGCGAACGTGCCGCCAGCGCGGCAGCGGCTTGCGCACGCAGCGCAGACAAACTGGCACGCGCAG
>NZ_JAUSME010000104.1 GCF_030645555.1 Herminiimonas sp. | reverse complement strand
ATGCGCTCGGCTACCCGATGAACTACAAGCATCCACGCGAAATCATGGATGAGATCGCATCGTTGACACCGACCTTTACCGGCGTCAGCTTCAAGCGCATCGACGAACTCGGCGGCAGCATACAGTGGCCATGCAACGAAGCCTCGCCTGAAGGCACGCCTACCATGCACATCGATGAATTCGTGCGCGGCAAGGGTCGCTTCATCAACACCAAGTATTTCGGCAGCGGCGAAAAAGTCAACGCCAAGTTCCCGTTGATCCTGACCACCGGCCGCATCCTGTCGCAGTACAACGTGGGCGCGCAAACCCGCCGTACCGCCAACAATATGTGGCATAGCGAAGATCGCCTGGAAATCCATCCACACGATGCGGAAGAGCGCGGCATCAAGCAGGACGATTGGGTAGGCATAGAATCACGGGCCGGCCAGACCGTGTTGCGCGCCGAGATTACCGAGCGCATCCAGCCGGGCGTCGTGTTCACCACCTTCCATTTCCCGGAATCGGGCGCCAACGTGATTACCACCAGCTCGTCTGACTGGGCCACCAACTGCCCTGAATACAAGGTCACGGCAGTCCAGGTGATGCCGGTAACGCAACCGTCCGAATGGCAGCGTACTTACAATCGCTTCAACACTGAACAGGAAAGCTTCGCCAGTAGCAGGCTGATTCCGCGTGAAGTGACGACGGCGGCGAAGTAAGCAGGCGAGATCGAGCTTCGTTGATGAACGCCATCACAGACCACGAGCGCAATGCGCTGATTCGTGTCCCGGTTGAAAAATGGGATGCGGATCAGCACATGCTGTGCGAAGACGACGTGGCGGAAGAAGTGCCGGTTGCGCTCGAGTACAACGGCATTTCGCATGCAGTGATGCTGGCGTCTCCTTACGATCTGGAAGACTTCGCGCTGGGATTTTCCCTGAGCGAAGGCATACTGAAAGATCGCTCGGAAATGTATGAGTGCGAAGTGGTACCCGGCTGCGAAGGCATACAGGTGCAGATGCAAATCGCCAGCGCACGCTTCGTCGCGCTGAAGGATAAGCGGCGCAATCTGACCGGCCGTACCGGCTGCGGTCTATGCGGCGCGGAAACCCTGCAGCAGGCGATACGCCATCCGCAGGCAACGACCGGCAATGCGATGTTTTCTGCTGCGCAGATCCATGCGGGCATGCAGGCGATGTTCAAGCAGCAGCATTTGCAGCGCCACACTGGCGCCACGCATGCTGCGGCATGGATGAAGCTTGATGGCAGGGTGGAACTGGTGCGCGAAGATGTAGGCCGCCACAATGCGCTGGATAAATTGATAGGCGTGATGGCGCGCGAGAACTGCGATTTTTCAGCCGGGGCAGCCTTGATTACCAGCCGCGCCAGTTATGAAATGGTGCAAAAGGCTGCCACGATGGGGATAGGATTTCTCGCGGCTATTTCGGCACCTACCAGTCTGGCTATTCAGCTGGCGGAAGAAACCAATGTGACGCTGGTCGGTTTTGTCCGTAACCACAGCCATGTCGTTTATGCACAATCGCATCGCCTGATACGCGAAAAATCAAAGTAGAAAAACCAGATAAAGGAAGCTGAAATGAGCAGCAGTACGGTCGATACCCTAGTCACGATGGCAAATCAGATTGGTGATTTTTTTGAAACCATGCGAGACCGCAACCAGTCGCTAGATGAAATTGCCGGTCATTTGAAACGCTCCTGGGATCCGCGCATGCGCCGCGCCTTGATGGAGCATGTGGAGCAGCATGACGGCGCCGGCTTGAAAGCCATCGTGCTGGAAGCGGTGCGCACGCATAAAATGATTTAAATTCGGCTCGGGCTTGTCGCAACAAGCCCTGCCAATTACCATGGCTGCGCAAACTTCATTGCTCAGGTTTCGTTTTTTATGCAGCCATATTCGTTCGTTCTTTCAGGAGGAAACATGTCCCGTCGTTCATTATTTCGTTTTGCCTCGCTTGTGCTGGCATCTGCACTGGTCACGCCATTTGCTTTTTCCCAGCAAATCATCAAGCTGTCGACCACCACCAGCACCGAAAGCTCGGGCTTGCTGCCATATCTTTTGCCTGATTTCGAAGCCAAAACCAATTCCAGGGTGCACGTGATCTCTGTCGGTACCGGCAAGGCGCTGGAGCTGGCTAAAAATGGTGACGTCGATGTCACGCTGGTGCATGCGCGTACGCTGGAAGACAAGTTCGTCGCCGAAGGCCATGGCGTTGATCGTCGCGACGTGATGTACAACGATTTCGTCATCGTCGGGCCCAGCAGCGATCCTGCCGGCATCAAGGGCAGCACGGATGTACTGGCAGCCATGAAAAAAATCGTCGATAGCAAAGCCAAGTTTATTTCGCGCGGCGACAATTCCGGCACCGACGTGATGGAAAAGAAATACTGGAAGGATGTAGGCGTACAGCCTCAGGGCAGCGCTTATGTAGCGGCCGGCCTGGGTATGGGTGAAGTGCTGACGATGGCAGCAGAATTGCAGGCTTATACCTTGAGCGATCGCGCCACTTATGGCGCTTATCGTGCGAAGACCGGCTTGATCGTGGCGGTGCAGGGCGACAAGAAGATGTTCAATCCCTACGGCGTGATTGCAGTCAACCCTGCCAAGTACCCTAACATCAATTACAAGGGCGCCAAGCAACTCATCGATTACCTGACTTCAGCTGAAGGCCAGAAGCGCATCGCTTCATTCAAAATTGAAGGTGAACAGTTGTTCTTCCCATCGGCTAAATAAATACTGCTTTCTGCGCCCAGGCGTGGAAAGCTGACAGGCTTGCTTGCAAGCCCATGCAAAAAGCGCGGAATTCCGCGCTTTTTATTTACTGGCCTTCGAAGACATCTTCACTCGCCGTTTTCAATTCTTTCGCTTCTTCCAGCATCCTGCGATGTGCGATGCGCTTGCGCATGATCTCCGCATGTTGTTTCGCAGTCATAGGCGGCGTTGTCATCAAGTCTTTCAACAAGGCGATATTGGTGTAGTTGTTTTTAATGAGACGGCCCAAGTTGCTTGACTCCGTAGTTAAGTATCAACATCGCTACATCGCCCGGGATACGCTGGCGAGGCAATCGAAAACAATCGCGTTACTGCATTTTGCACCAAATCAAGGTCTTTAACATTACTGATGGAAAAATAGCCGTATCCAGCAACAAAGCGATGCAGCGCCGGACGGAAAATGAAAAAGCCCCGCAAGACTAAGTCATGTGGGGCTTGAAGCATGGCGGCAAGAGAGCGGATCGCCATCGTCGACAGTACTGTCACTGTTGCGGCACGATTGCTTGTGTAGCAGTACAACGTTTGAGTATCCGGCTCATTCCAGGTCGCAGCACTTTTGTCACTATCATCCCGGTCAAGCCGCCGCTACCGTTAAGCAGCATCACAACAAACAGCTCTTGCAAACCCGGCGACCACCGCAACAAGTATGCGATATAGCTGGCATAAAGGTTGCGTACTAAGGGTCGCATGGTATTCATCCGGGTAAGTGCTGATCTGCCGCTTGGCGGAAGATCCTGCTGGTTAGTGAGTCAGGCAATACGCTGCTTCTGAGCGCAACTGTGCAGCGAGTTGTGGTTTTGTTTGTGCAATCTGGTTAGCCTTGCTGTTCAACGCACATTTCGTGTGCGCAGTACCTTGTTTTGCAGCGGCACGTTTTGCAACGGTTTGTGCCGGTGCATAAGCAGCACGCAAACGCAGTTGTGCAGCCAGTTGCGGTTGAGTCTGTGCTATCTGGTTAGCTTTGCTGTTCAACGCAAATTTGGTATGCACAGGGCTCTCTTTTGCAACTGCAGGCTGGGCAGCAGTTTGTGCGGGTGCGTAAGCAGCACGCAAGCGCAATTGTGCAGCCAGTTCTGGTTGGCTCTGTGCAATCTGGTTAGCCTTGCTGTTCAAGGCGTATGCTGCCTGTACCGGGCTGGCGGCACGAACCTTGCGAGTTTTCGCAACGGCAACGGATTGGCTAGGGGTAAGCGCCAGCAAGGCAGTACGCAAGACGGCAATCGCCAGTGGTTTGAATAACATGACCAGTGCAGCAATGATGGCCAGGCCGATCAGTGGACGTGCCGGAGCGTAGATCAAGCCTATGGCTGCCAGTGTCACTGGTACTGCAACAAGGGCTTGATTCGATATTGAGTGATTCGATAATGTGGACATGATGATTTCCTTTTCCTATATTTAAATTCTGTTGTTGCATCGCAGTATAGGTAGCATTAAGATATAAATCTAATTTCAATTTAAGATAACAGTTATACTTTATGTGAATATGACTGTTAGCCATTTTTCTTCCCTATCTCGCCCATAACAATATGAGTTTTCTGACCCTGGACTTGAATTTGCTCCGCGTATTTGATGCGGTCATGACCGAGCAAAATCTGACGCGCGCAGCGAATCTGCTGGCCATGACGCAACCTGCCGTTTCCAACGCGTTGCGTCGCTTGCGCGATGCGCTGGGTGATGAGCTGGTGATACGCACTGCCCACGGCGTCAAGCCGACGTCGCGCGCGACAGAGTTGTGGCCGGTAGTGCGGCGCGCGTTAACCGACCTGGAAGCCGCCGTTACCCCGGACACCTTTGATCTGTCGCGTGCAAGTACGACCTTTCGGATGGCGATGGCGGACGCAACCGCATCGATGTGGCTACCCTTTTTAGTCTCGGCAATTGAAACCGAAGCGCCGGGCCTGAATGTGCGCATGGTGCCGCTGACGACGCGGGAGCCGCGTCCTATGCTGCTGCGCGGCGATATAGATTTGGCGATAGGCTTTTTCCCCGGCGTCGCAGCACAGCTCGCCAGCGGGCAAAATACTGCCGTTTCTCAAATCCGGCATGACCGTTTGTACACCGGTGAATATGTCTGTGTAATGCGGAAAAACCATCCGCTGGCAAAGGGCGAATTAACGCTGGATAATTATTGTGCAGCGCTACATTTACTGGTCAGTTTTTCCGGTCGCGCAAAGGGTTTGATGGATGATGCGCTGGCCGAACTGGGGCGCGAACGGCGCATCATGCTGACAGTGAACCAGTTTTTTACTGCCGGGCGCGTGGTCGCCAGTTCAAATCTGATCACCGTATTGCCGCGCCACTTGATCGCATCGACAGGCATGGCAGATGAGCTGACGATCAAGGACTTGCCGTTCGACTTGCCCGATGTACACGTCGACATGTTGTGGCACGAAAGGGATGCGCGCAATCCGGCGCATAAATGGTTGCGTGAGAAATTAAGCTCCAGTACTTACGACGGCATAGGCCACATCACCAAGCGTAGCCGCACAAGCTAATACCCGGATTTTCATTCTGAAACCCGCTAGATGCGGGTTTTTTATTGCCCCTTGCAAAACACAGGACCTCCCTCTACAGGAGCATCTTATTGAACTTGCAAGTTGCTAAACAGTCTCATTTTCTATTCCTACAGATTTGGTTCTTATGTCGCGTACAAAAAAAATAATGCTGGGGGGCGCAACCGGATTGCTTGCGACCATGCTTGCCTGCGTAATCTTCATACTGACGTTTGACTGGAATCACGCAAGGCCATGGATCAACGCCCGCGTCAGCGAGGCTACCGGGCGCAACTTCGCCATCAATGGCGATCTGGCACTCACCTGGCAGCGTACGCGCCTGGCAGGCGAGACCTGGCATGACTGGCTCCCGTCCCCGCGCCTGAGTGCCTACGATGTGTCGCTCGGCAATCCGGCCTGGTTGAAAACCGATGCCACTATGGCGACCGTCGGACACATCACTTTTTCCGTCAATCCGCTACCCTTGCTGGCCAAAACGATCGTGATCCCGACCCTGCAACTGGATGATCCGGTGGTCAAACTGGAGCGCATGCGCGATGGCCAGAATAACTGGACCTTCAAGCAAAATGAACCGTCAGGCTGGACGCTGGATTTGCAACGCCTGCTTTTTTACAAGGGCGAAGTGGCATTGAAAGATGAAATCAAGCATATCGACGCGAAAGCGAAGATCGATTCGCTCGAGCCCACTGCAGCAAACGATTATGTCGTCAGCTGGAAGTTGTCCGGATCATTCAATGGCGCGCGCATCAGCGGCGACGGCCGGGCGGGAGCGCTGCTGGCATTGAAAAATGTCGATAAACCTTTTCCGCTGGAAGCAAAGCTGAATGTCGGGAAAACATCGATACGCGTCAATGGAACGGTGACCAAACCACAGGATCTGGCTGCGATCGACATGCGCCTGCATCTGTCCGGCGCCAGCATGGCGGATCTGTATCCGATTACCGGCATCACACTGCCCAAGACGCCTGAATTTTCGACTGAAGGCCACTTGAGCGGGACGACCAGCGATAGCGGTGGCAAATGGACTTACGATAAATTCAGCGGCAAGGTCGGAGAGAGCGACATAGCCGGCAGCTTGACTTACGAGGCAAAAAAACCGCGCCCGATGTTATCCGGCGCGGTCGTTTCGAATCTGCTGCGCCTAAGTGACCTGGGTCCGATTATCGGTGCGGATTCGAATGAAAGCAAAAAAGAGCGCGGTGTTGCGCCTAGCCAGCCTGCCGACAAAATATTACCGGTTGAAAAATTCACGACCGAGCGCTGGGGCAGCATAGATGCAGATGTGAAGATTACCGGCCGCAAGATAGTACGCGATGCATCCCTGCCTATCGAAAACCTGGATACCCATCTGCATCTGCAAGACCGTATCGTGACGCTTACCCCGCTCAATTTCGGCGTCGCTGGCGGCAACATGATTGCGAATATCAAACTGGATGGCCGCGACAATATCATCAAGGCAGAAGCAAAGATTTCCGCACGCCATCTGAAGCTCAAACAATTGTTCCCAGGCTTCCAGCCTATGCAGGCCAGTTTCGGTGAAGTCAATGGTGACACTTCGCTGTCGGCAACAGGCAATTCGATCGCCAGCATGCTGGCGACATCGAATGGCGAGATCAAGGCATTGATCAATGAAGGGACTATCAGCAAGCTGCTGCTGGAACAAATCGGCTTGAATCTCGGTAATGTCATTCTTTCGCAGGTTTTTGGCGACAAGCAGGTAAAACTCAATTGCATGGCAACCGATTTATCTGTCACCAATGGTTTGATCCAGACCCGCACGCTGATCGTCGATACCGAAGATGCCGTTCTTTACATCAGTGGAAACATTGATCTGGCAAAGGAAAAACTGGACTTGACGATCAATCCAAAGAGCAAGGGTTTGCGTATCGTTTCATTGCGCGCGCCCTTGTATGTAACGGGGGATTTCAAGACCCCGAAAGTCAATGTAGACAAAGGCGTCATGGCCTTGAAAGCAGGCGGGGCAATTATCCTGGGCGCAGTGGCCCCGATATCGGCATTGCTTCCGCTGGTTAATGTAGGCACGGAAGAAGAGAATAAATGCGTAGCCTTGTTGAAAGAAGCGCAGGAAAAGCCTGTTGCACCACCGCCAGGTAAAACCTACAAGAAGGTTGGCAGTAAGAAAACGAAGTAAAAAGATTTCCTGATCAGATAGACCAAGTCATGAAACGAAGCCTGCGTCAGCAGGCTTTTTTTTCCTGCAGGGTGCTCGTTAATCGTCTAAAAAGCTGTGGATAAGCCTGTGTACAAAATGGGGATAGCTTGTGCATAAAGTGCGCACGCCGTCGCCTAGGTTTTTTATGCAGAATCTGTTCTTCTACAATACCGCCTTTATGCAGGCTTTATCCTCTTCCCAAGTACTTGATTTCCTTTTGTTTTAGTCGCTTATCCACAGAAAAGCACTGGTGTTAACTATTACTACTAAACATATATATAAACAATTACCTTAAAACCGGTTGCCTCCTTGTCGTCGCAAAATGTGCAAAGATCCAGGCACAAACTTCAGCTTGAATATTGATCAG
>NZ_JAUSME010000103.1 GCF_030645555.1 Herminiimonas sp. | reverse complement strand
CTGCCGCTCCGCCCGGAGACAGACGCTTGCTCACAAATTTCCGGTGACATGTGAGCGCAGTGTCTTGCCAGTGCGGATCTGCAGTGCCGCCAAGCGACATGAATCGCTGCGCAGCCTGCCTGACCAGCATGGCCCCGTCCGGGCCGCCACGATGATAAACATTTGTGTCCGCCATATGCGCCATCAAGGCGAACAATACATCGATTTGCGCATGGTATTGCGAGCGGCCTGCGGCCAGCGTTTGATGCAGCTGCGGCAAACCGATCTCGAACACCGCCGGGAATCCCTTGGCGCCTTCTTCGCGTGCGCCGCTAACAGCGTAAAGATGCGCGACATGCATGCCGTGCGAAGTAGCGGATGCCGGCGGCACCGAATGCGTCTCTAACGCGCGCCCCCATTGCGCCATCAGCACCGCACGGAGCATGCTTGCGGATAAGGGCAATGCGTGGCCGTGGCAATATCCTGCTGCTGCACAGAGCAAACCAAGCGAGAAAATTGCGCCGCGATGTGTATTGATACCGCCGGTCGCCGTCAGCATGCGCCGCTCGGCTTGCATGCCCAATTCCTTCAGCGTACCAAACGGCGCATCTCTTGCACCGGCATGCGCCATCTGGATAAAGTAATGACGCAGCGAAAAAAGGCTGCGCATGAATGAAGCTGCATCCATATCGGAATGGCTGCCATTGTCTAGCGGGGAAACCAGGCCAGGCTTGGGATACAAAACCAGTTCCGCATGCAGGCTTCTTATCGCATAGCTTGCCGTCACCAGACAGGAAGTGCGCAGCAGCGTTTTTGCAGAAGACGTCGCGGCCGCATAGCTGCCTGCAGCCATCCTGAATCGCTCAGGAACAGAATGGACTGATTGCTTCATGCGGGGTTTTCCAGTTCAGCCAGCAAGTCCGCGACATGGACAAGGTCCAGCCTCAGCAGGCTCTTGGCCAGCACCCGCGCACGGTCAGGATTTTCAAGCGCTTGCGCACATTCCTTCCACGCCACTGCCCGCCCCGATGGGAAGACTATCTCGCCATCCAGCGGCAATCGTTTCGCATACAAATTCAGCAGGTTCAGACCCTGGTGTAGCTGTGCATTCGTAAGCGGATAAAAGAGCAGGTCTATGTCCGAGGCAGCGCCAAGATAGGGCAAGCCGGTTATTGCCTGCATCGCGGCGGATCCATAGACGCGAAACTCCAGCTTGCTGCTGGTTGCCGCATCGGATAATTCTGAAAATACCGAATGCCACGCCAGCGGCAATGCAGATTCTGCGCCTATGATTGCAAGCGGTGCACCGAAGCGCACGATGTCTTCCGTGCAGACAGAAAAAGGGATGCGTACCTTTGCGCCAGTATGTTGATCAGGTGGCGCTGTCAAACCCAGATACAGGATGTTCTTTCCGGGTTCCGGGTCGCTCCTGCGCACTACGGCCGGCCAGTCGTTTTCTGCCCATCGCATCAATTCCCTGGCGTGGGCAGGCGACACCGTTTGAATGGCACGCTGCCATCCACCGGCAGACAGCCAGACTCTGTTATGACGATGAAACATCGCGGGTTTCCAGAACGGCTTGTGAGACCGGCAGTGCCATTTTTCGCCCGCCTCTTTCCCATCCACGTTCGCTGCGGCGATCGCTAGTGTCTGTCTGTTGCAGCGCCTGGAGCAGGCAGGATGCAAGATCATCGCGCCAGATCGCTTCGATGCCGCCCATATGCAGATAATTTTCAGCCCCGGGAGCAAACACCGGATTGGACTTTGCAAGTTCCATCAGCTTTTCCTCCGGTACCTTGGTAATGCGGGCCATGGCCTGCAATCCCATCACCCGGATTTCAGCCTCGGGCAGCGCATAGCAGGCATTCGCCATCAGCCCACTCGTGATGAAACCGCCGGATAGTGCCTGATCGTAGACCAGGCCTATCACCGGATGTCCTCGGCGGCGTGCGACATCTATGCATTTGCCGAGATGCGCCATATAGCGATTGATGCCCAGCATTTCGTCGCGGTGTCGCAGGCGCTGCCCCTGGGTATCGATCAAAATGACCAGCGGACGGCGCGGAAACTCACGCATGGTTGCGAGAATTGCATCAGCCTGCGCCATCGCAATTTCCACACCGATAGGCGTATGCCCGGTAGTGCCGATGACGGCAATGCTCTGCCCGTCCACCGTCGCAGTGCCGCGCAGGAAATTATCGCGCTCGATGATGTCATGACCTTGCGGAAACAACCTGGCTGCCAGTACCTGCCATTCCATTATCGTTCTCCTGCGCGGCAGGATGCCACGCGCTGCATGAACACATCGGCTTCCAGCATCGGCAACAAAACCGGCTCGGCAATACCCAGACGAGACCAGATATCCATAGGCTCGGATAGATCGCCGAAATTTTCCAGTCTCTTGCTCAAGAGTGCATGTTCGGATTCGAGCGCTTCCAGCGTCAGTTCCGCAGAACTTTGCTGGTAACGCGTAACGGCGGCGAACGCAGCAGCGCGAAATGCATCGATATCGTCAGCCAGCACCGCATCGCAATCGCCCAGCAGGTAGCGGTGTTTTCCTCCTGTCGTGCGCCACACCAGCGCCCGGTCGCGCGAATCGAATTCCTCAACCCCATGCGTGGTTTCAATGACTTCCGGTCCCGACATGGCCAGCCTTGCTTCTTCCGACATCAGGATCACATTGGCACAACAGGCCACGATGCCCATGCCGCCGAAACAGCCATTGGCGCCGCCGATCAAAACAATGACAGGAATATCCGCGGCGCGTGTGTCGAGTACCGCACGCATCACCTCCGACACCGCGATCAGACCTGCATTCGCTTCGTGCAAGCGTACGCCGCCGGTTTCCAGCATCAGCACCACAGCATCGACGCGATCGAGAATGGCGCGTTTCAATAAACCAACCAGCTTGGCACCATGTACCTCGCCTACCGCCCCACCCATGAAACCGCCTTCCTGCGATGCGGCCAGTACGGTGACGCCCATCAATGTGCCGCGCCCGATTACCACACCATCATCGAAAGATACCGGTGTATCCAGTTGCGCCAGATGCGGGCTGACTATGCGCTGGGCCGGCGGCAGAAATTCCTCGAACGAACCATCGTCCAGCAATTGATGGATACGCTGGCGTGCGTTGGCTTCCAGATAGCTGCTCATGCGCTCGCCTCCGTTACCGATTCCACGGCTTGATCCAGACGCAGACTGACCACCGCGGGAGTCGCGCCTACATCATTGATCGAGATGCGGACATCGGCCAGCGACCAGCGCAAATGGAAATCCGCCATGACGGCTTGCCAGATCGCAGCGAATCCGACCGCGGCAGTTTTCACTTCCACTTCGCAGCCGCCATTCAACTCGGCGGGTTCGATCAGCACTTCAAGATTGCCCGAGCCCACTACGCCAACCATGTTTGCATGGGGTGCAATGCGCGTGCGGCCGTTTTCAAACCGAAAATTCAAGGTTTCCATAATCTGCCTACCAGTTCCTGAAGCGTTTCGGTGGCGCATACAAACCGCCTGAAGCACGCACCAGGTCTTTCATGTTTTTTGCCGCCAATAAATCCCTGGTTGCCATGCGCTTGTCGATGCCGAGGTCTTCCGCACGCAAAATAATGCCGCGGTCGCGCAGGTTTTCCACCATTTTCTTGTCGCGCGCCATGCCGACCGGCGTGTAGCCCGCCACACCGCGGATCGCCTGCTCGCGTTCTTCCTCGGTGCGGCACAGCAGCAGGTTGGCGATGCCTTCTTCGGTCAGGATGTGGGTGACGTCGTCGCCGTAAATCATGACCGGCGGAATCGCCAGTTTTGCCTGCTCGGCCAGTTGCCAGGCATCGAGCCGTTCGACAAAAGCCGGCTGCATGTGTTCGCGAAAGGTCTCGACAATTTGCACCACCAGTTTCTGGCCGCGCGGAATCTGATTCTTGCCTTGGCGCGCCTGCTCGCCCGCCTTCAGCCAGGCCGCGCTTGGATGACGCCGGCCGCGTGCATCGGAGCCCATGTTCGGCGCACCACCGAAACCGGAAATACGATCCAGCGTGGCAGTCGATGAATTTCCCTGCAGATCGATCTGCAGCGTAGAGCCGATGAACATGTCGCATGCATAATGACCGGCCACCTGACACAGCGCCCGATTGCTGCGCATCGAGCCGTCCTGTCCGACAAAGAAAACGTCCGGACGCGCTGCAATGTAACGTTCCATGCCCAGTTCGGAACCAAAGGAATGCACTGATTCCACGAAGCCTGCTTCAATGGCTGGAATCAGCGCGGGATGCGGATTCAATGCCCAGTGCCGTCCTATTTTTCCTTTCAGACCCAGCGATTCGGCGTAGGTCGGCAAAATCAATTCAATGGCTGCAGTATCAAAACCGATGCCATGATTGATCCGTTCCACGCCATATTCGGCGTAGATGCCCTTGATGGCCATCATGGCCATCAGCACCTGCACTTCGGAAATCAATGCGGGATCGCGGGTAAACAAGGGTTCTATGTAATGCGGCGTCGGCGCCGGCACCACGAAATCCACCCAGTCTGCAGGAATATCAATGCGCGGTAGCACATCGACAATTTCATTGACCTGCGCCACTACAATGCCGCTTTTGAAAGCGGTGGCTTCCACGATGGCCGGCGTATCTTCGGTATTCGGCCCGGTGTACAGATTGCCCTGCCGGTCCGCCGCCTGTGCAGCAACCAGCGCCACACGGGGTGTCAAATCGATGAAGTAGCGCCCGAACAGTTCAAGATAGGTATGGATTGCGCCAATATTGAGCTTACCTTCCGCTACCAGCCGCGCAAGCCGTACTGCCTGCGGACCGGAGAATGAAAAATCCAGCTTGTTTGCAATGCCCTTGTCAAACAGATCCAGATGTTCCGGCAATGCCAGCACCGAAAACAGCATGTGCAGGTCATGCACATGCGCCGGATTGAGTCGACACAATGCACCTGCCAGAAAATCGGCCTGTTTCTGGTTGTTGCCCTCAAGGCAGACCCGGTCGCCGGATTCAATCAAGGTTTCGAGCAAGGCGACGATTTTGGACGGATCGGCGATCCGTCCGGTAATCGCCAGCCCGCGCTCGATTCTTTTCCGACGGTTCTCGGAAAGCAGATTCCACTGTTTCATTACGATCCAACTTTATTAGGCAGGTAGGTCACAATTTCCGGAAATACAGCCAGCAATGCTATGAACGCCATCATGATCAGAATAAACGGAACCACGCCTTTGAGAATTTCGCTGTTCCTGATGTCGGGCGATATGCCCTTGATGACGAACAAATTCAAGCCTACCGGTGGCGTAATCAGGCCGAGTTCCATGTTGACTGTAAGGATGATGCCAAACCAGATCGGGTCGAAACCGTTAGCGATAATGCCGGGCAAAATAACCGGCGTCACCATCAGGATGATGGCTACCGGCGGCAGGAAGCAGCCGAGTACCAGCAGCAGGATATTGACCCAGAACAGATATGCCCATTTCGACATTTCCAGCGCCGCCAGCCATTCCGCAGCACTTTGCGTGATGCGCAGATAACTCATCACATAGGTGAACAGAAAAGCCATTGCGATGATCATCATGATCATGCAGGACTCTTTCGCCGTACCGAGGAAGATCGCACGCACGTCCATCCAGCGATAGCATTTGTACACCAGCGCCACCAGCAACATCGCACCGAAGGCACCGATGCCGGCAATCTCTGACGGTGTGCCGATACCACCATACATCGCGTACATGATGACGGCGATCAGGATGACGAAGGGCAACAGGCGCGGCAATACTTCAAATCGTTCACGCCAGCTATAGGACTCAGCAACTGGTGCTATGACTACATCGCCTGTGCCCCTGGCCAGCGCTTCGTTGGCTAAACGTATGTCCTTGGAAGCACGATAGACGACATACGCGGCGAAGAAAAATGCCAGCAGCAAGCCTGGAATGATGCCGGCCAAAAACAACTTGCCAATTGATTGCTCGGTAATCAATCCATAGATGATTAAAGTGATGGACGGTGGAATCAGAATACCCAGCGTGCCACCCGCAGCGATCAGGCCAGTCGCCAATGCATCCGAATAGCCGCGCTTGCGCATTTCGGGAATACCCATGCCACCGATCGCCGCACATGTCGCAGGACTTGAGCCGCACAATGCAGCAAAAACAGTACAACCGAGCACGTTAGCCACACCAAGCGAGCCGGGCATCCTGTGCATCCAGCGATAAGCGGACTCATACAAATCGACTGCCGCCCGCGTCTTGCCAATCGCCGCGCCCATGATGATGAACAATGGAATAGTCAGCAAGGTGAAATTATCCAGCTCGCCATACAGCGTTTCCGCCAGCATTTCCATGTTCATCGGCGGCATGAAAAAGTACATGAAGCCGAGCGCGCTGGCACCCAGCGCAAATGCAATCGGCATGCCTGAAAAAAGCAATACCAGGGTAACGCTCAAGTACAGTAAACCAAGTTCTAGCGTTCCCATTTCAGGCTCCCATCAAATTTTGTTCTTGCTGTTTTTTATGCGGGCTACGTATGGCCAGGGTTTCCACTATCTGCATGAACATCTGCAGCGCCATGGTGCTCAAACCAAAGGCCATGAAAAAATAGGGAATCCACAGCGGCGGTGCCCAGGTAGAACTACTGGTCCAGCCTTGCTGGTAAGCGTTCCAGCTGAATTGCCAGGCGTTCCGGGCGATAAAAAAGACCACTACCAGTGACAGCGCATCGCCCATCAATAAGCGATAACGGTTCCATTTGGCAGACATCACTTCATCCAGCACTTCGATACCGACATGGCCGCGCTCGGCTTGCGTATAGGCCGCAGCCAAAAATGTGGCGGCAATCAAAAGCAAGACACAAAACTCGATCATCCAGTCATTGGCGATACGCAGGAAGTAACGCGTAACAACCTCATAGACCAGCGCGAGCGTCGCCAACACGATTAAAAAGGCGGAAAGAATCGCCATCAGGCGATTGAAGGCACGCAAGCCATTGCCCGTAAGTCGGATTAAATTATTCATATGGAATTTCCTGAAAAAATGCCTGCAAACACAGTTGCAGGCATTTTAAATACAACGGGATTTACTTGACTGCTTGCGCCATGTCGAGCAATTGCTGGCCGTTCTTCACATTTTCAGCAAAGTTTTTCCAGGCAGTCTGCCTGGCCAGTTCGCGCCATTTCGCAAAAGCAGCATCGTCCATATCGGATACTTGCGCACCGTTCTTGCCGTACACTTCGCCCAGACGAACGTCATCCTTCTTCGATTCATCCATCGCAAATTTTTCCAGGCTGGTGCCAACTTCCATCACTATTTTTTGCTGTGCCGGGGTCAGACTGTCATATGTACTTTTCGCCATCAGCAACGGTTCGAACATGAACCAGAAAGTATTTTTACGCGCAGTCGTCACCTGTTTGGCAACTTCATACAAACGGAAACTCAGCAACGATGTGCTGGAGGTGATGGCAGCATCCAGTACGCCGGTCTGCATCGCGTTATATATTTCCGACGACGGCACATTGGTAATCGAACCTCCGGCACCCTTGAGCATCATGTCCATTTCCTTGCTGCCGCCGCGAATTTTGACTTCCTTCGCATCGCCAGGCTGGACAATGGCTTTCGTCTTGGATGCAACACCGCCAGCTTGCCAGACCCAGGTAATGATCTTGACGCCTTTGCTCTCGACGACATCGTTCAATGCCTTGCCTATCGGTGCTGTTTTCCAGCGCAGGCCTTGTTCATAGCTGGTCACCAGCGCAGGCATCAGACCGAGATTGGTTTCGGGAATTTTGCCGCCTTCATACGCCAATGGCAGCACAGTCATGTCCAGTGCACCGGTCTGCATCGCAGAAAACTGGCTGGTCGGCTTGACCAGGGATGCAGACGGATAAATTTCGAACTTCAGTTCACCATTGGTGCGTTTTTCTACTTCCTGTGCAAATTTGACTGCCAGACGATGGCGAAAATCAACTTCCGGACCATCTCCACCCGGGAATTGATGAGAGATTTTTATAACCTTGGTGGCGGCAAAGGAAGCGCTTGAGAACCCGAGAGCAAGCGCGCCTACCAGAATGGATGAAAGGGTAGACTTCAAAAATTTGTGACTCATAGCTGTATGTCTCCTGTATGAATTTCTTATGTAAAGATTCACTACTCTCCTTGTCGTCAATCGCAAGTGCCGGAAAAACCATCGCGGAACACGCAACTGACTAACGACTACTTCACTGATAAAGGCCGAAATCCCAACTGGAAAACAGATGCACGGCCCATGCAATTTGCATGTGTAAAATATCAGCGATCTTTCTTTTTATGTATACAAGAATACCTTTAAAGAATACACAGTCAAGAATTAAATACCTTTTATAATCACTTTTGCATGTTTTTATGTTTTTACTCTTTTGAAGAGACGCCATCTGGAAATGAAAAATCGCTCCGAAGTGTTACGCGAAACAATCGAAGAAATGATCGCGGTCGGGAAACTGCCGCCCGGTCATCATCTGGACGAAACGGAACTGGCAAAAGAATTTGGCGTATCGCGCACGCCTATCCGCGAGGCACTGATCCAGCTGGCATCAATGGGAATCATTGTCATGCGCCCGCGACGTGGTGCAGTCGTCGCTGAAATCAGCCCGCAGAAACTGGTGGAAATGTTTGAAGTGATGTCGGAGATTGAGGCGATGTGCGCAAGACTGGCTGCACGCAGGATGTCGGCTGCCGATCATGTCGAACTGCTGGCGCGACACCATGCCTGCGAAGAAGCGCGCAAGGCGCCGGACCCGGATGAATATTTTTATCGCGGCGAAGAATTTCACGACTGGATTTATGCCGGCAGCCACAACACCTTTCTGATCGAACAGGCGCGCACCCTGCATCGCAGACTGCGGCCTTATCGGCGCTTGCAGTTGCGCGTGCGTGGCCGCATCAATACATCTTTTTCAGAACATGATGCCGTCGTCAACGCGATTATCGAGGGAAACAGCGATGCTGCAGGTGAACTGCTGCGCGATCACATCATGATCCAGGGACAGCGGTTTACAGATCTGATTGCGTCGATGTCAAGACTCTCCAATCTTGCTGCGTGAGGGCATCAACGCATTAGAGCAGTGCTTTTGCAGCCGCGCTGTGGAACCGAATGCTGGCGCACTTTTATCTGGCAAGTACTAGCATTACGGTATCGATAACCGCTGACACAAAATCGCGCGGCTCTTCGCTTCCATGCGACCCTGAAACAGCTTTAGTTACGCAGCTGTTACGCAGTTTGTGCAGCCAGCGTATCTCCTTATGGA
>NZ_JAUSME010000099.1 GCF_030645555.1 Herminiimonas sp. | reverse complement strand
TGCTTTCTTGAAAAATTAGGAAATTGAACTTTGAATTGAATTTTGAATTAATTTTTGTATACCACTACAAACTATCGGGCCACATCAGGCAGCCATCCCTGGATGAATCCAGCCGCCATTACAGATCACTGTGGATGGCTTCCAGAAATGCCTGGATCGTGGCTTCATTACGCTTGAAAAATACCCATTGGCCAACGCGCCGCGACGTCACCAGCTCCGCCGCCTGCAAGGTCGCCAGATGCGCAGACACAGTCGATTGCGACAAACCGCTGCGCTTGTCGATCAAGCCGCAACACACGCCAAAATCGAGTGGATGCTCCTGTTCGGCAAAATAGACTTCCGGCGTTTTCAGCCAGGCGAGTATCTGGCGGCGTACCGGATTAGCCAGAGCCTTGTGTATGACATCGTTATCCATGTTTTCCTTTTCGACATGTTTCGTTGAAATACGAAACAAATATCGGATTACTTAGAATTTAATATCGCAATTATACGATATTAAATTCTAAGGTGCAAAAGCCACGTTTTTTACTGAATTTCAGTCTTTGTTTCCGCTTTAAGAAAAACCCTAGTCTGCCGCGGTTATTATTGTTTATAGAAAGAAAGCCCCGGAAGTGAGACTTTCAATTATCCAAGTGCCACAGAGCATGGTGATGTCTATCAATGAAACTTGTAGAGGGAACGGACATGCGATTTAAAAAAATTCCAGTACTGCTTTGCGTGTTGTTTGCATCCATCTTATGTAGAGCAGAAACAGGGGTAACGAATACCAGCATCATCCTCGGGCAGTCAGCGGCCTTAAGCGGGCCAGCCGAAGAACTGGGCAAGGGGATGCGTGATGGCGCCCAAGCATATTTTGATTCCATCAATGCACAAGGCGGTGTCTTTGGAAGAAAAATAGTGCTGAAGACCCTCGATGATGGTTATGACGCCGAACGTGCCGCTGAAAACACGAAAAAATTGATAGGACAGGAAGGCGCATTCGCACTATTCGGCTATGTAGGCACGCCGACCTCCGTAGCCTCCATGCCAGCGATCACAAAAGCGCAGATCCCAGTATTTGCTCCCTTTACAGGCGCAGAAATACTGCGTGATCCGCCCAACCGCAATGTCTTCCATGTGCGTGCCAGCTACTATCAGGAAACTGAAAAAATCATAGAACATATCACTACGCTATCCTTTAAAAAAGTGGCGGTCTTTTATCAGAATGATGCTTATGGCAAAGCAGGACTGGAAGGCGTCACGCGCGCACTGAAGAAGCGCAATATCGAGGTTGTAGCCCTCGCCACGGTAGAAAGAAACAGTACCGACGTTGCCGAGGCAGTGCAGAAAATGAAGCAGAGCGATCCACAAGCAATCGTGATGGTTTCTGCATACAATTCTTGCGCGGCATTTATCCGGGCCATGATTGCGGCGGGCAAACGTCCTCTGTTCTGGAATATTTCATTTGTCGGCAGCCGTGCGCTGGCAGAGGAATTGGGCACCGATGCTGGCGGCGTGAATATCTCGCAAGTCATGCCCGCACCCTGGGACGACATAACCCCTATCAGCAAGGAATACCGCAAGCTGTATCTGCAGAATAACAAGCGGGAATGGGACTATGTCAGCATGGAAGGCTTTATCGCGGCCAAAGTATTTGTTGAGGGCTTGAAGCGGGCCGGTAAAGACCTGACCCGCGACAAGCTGATAACGGCAATGGAATCCATGACGATGTACGACACTGGCGGCTTCGTCGTCAGATTCAGTCCCAGCCGCCACACCGGTTCCGAGTATGTCGATCTGACGATGATTTCCAAGACGGGGAAATTCCTGCACTGATCTTCAGATCAGGCATGCATCAGCAAGAGCATCTGAATTAAAAAAGGGGCAGCGTGAGCTGCCCCTTTTGATTTGCAATGCAGGCAATTACAGACCAATCATTCGGGGCTTGCAGCCGGCAGCGACAGTGTTATTTTCAAACCACCCGACTCCGCATTTTGCAGGCTCAATTGTCCTCCATACAAGCCGGCAAGATCCTGCACGATCGCCAGGCCCAGACCGGTTCCGGGCACCGATTCATCCAGGCGCACTCCCCGTGCCACCACTGCCTGCAGGTCGGCCGCATTGATACCTGGACCATCGTCTTCCACCACCACGCAAAATACCGGCGGCTCCGCAGCAGGGACAAGCCCGGCAGTGAGCACCACGCGGGCGCTCGCCCACTTGCAGGCATTGTCCAGCAGGTTGCCCAGCATTTCATGCAGGTCCTGTTCTTCACCGGCAAAGAACAAGGGAGTCGCCGGCATGTGTGTAGTGATGTTAATCACGCGGCCGGCATGCACCCGTTCCATCACGCGCACCAGGCCGGCGATCACCACGGCGACATCCGTTCTCTGCCCCGGCAAACGCTGCGTCGCGGAGACGCGGGCGCGCGCCAGATGCCAGTCTATGTGCCGGCGCGCGAGTGCAACTTGTTCCTGCACCTGTTGCGCCAGCGTGCTGCCATCGGCGTCCGCTACGCGGGCTGCGGCATGCTCGAGCACCGACAATGAAGTCTTGAGCGCATGCGCCAGATTTCCGGCCTGGGTACGTGCACGCTCTACCACCTCGCGATTCTGGTCCAGCACGCGATTAAAATCATCGACCAGCGGCTGCACCTCGGCAGGGAATTCACCCTGAAGACGCTGTGAACTGGCTTGCTGCACATCCTTGAGGCTGCGCTGCAATGCCCGCAAAGGTTTGAGGCCCACGGCCACCTGTGCCCATGCCGCCAGTGCCAGCAACAGCAACAAGGCCACTAGCGATGCCGCCAGTACGCCTGAAAATTTTGTCACCGCCTCGCGGGTCTCTTTCAGATCAGCGGCAACGATCAGGCGCCAGCGTGCCTGCGGTTGCTCTGCCGGCCGTATCGTGCGCTCCAGCAGCAGCAAGCTGCTGTCTTCCGGGCCTGTGGTTTCGTGCACATGCACAGCGCCATCAGCCAGGGTATCGGCCTGCAACTGCAGGCTGGCATCCCACAGCGAGCGCGAGCGCAGCACGCCGGCGCGCCCCCGTCCGTCTGCGGATACCTGATCAATTTGCCAGTACAGGCCGGAATAAGGTCGCTGCCAGCGTGGGTCGGACAGCGATAGCGGATCGATCAAGGGCTGGCCTGCAGCATCAAACTCGAGGCGTGCCGCGAGTTGATCGAGTTGTTGCGTCAGCTCCGCCTGGAACTGCCGCAACACATGTTCCCTGAACAAGCCGCTGAGTGTAAAACCGGCCAGCAGCAGCGCCACGGCCAGCGCCGCAATCGTCGCGCTCAGCAGGCGCAAGCGCAAGGAATTGAGCCACAGCCATCGCCCCTTGCGCGGACGCTCCACTGTGCTGCGTGGCTGCGTATTGTTCATCGGCTCATCGGTTCAAGGGTGCAGGAGGATTGAGGCGATAGCCCTGCCCGCGCACCGTCTCTATCAATTCCGCCGGCAGTTTTTTACGCAAGCGGCCGACGAAGACTTCTATCGTGTTGGAGTCGCGATCAAAGTCCTGCGCATAAATGTGCTCGGTAAGTTCAGTACGCGACACCACCATGCCCGGGCGGTGCATCAG
>NZ_JAUSME010000094.1 GCF_030645555.1 Herminiimonas sp. | reverse complement strand
CGCGCTCCGATAAACCCCATGCGCGAACTTTCCGTATGGCAGCGTCAGGAACAAGGCCATCACGGTCCCCAGGTGGATCGCCAGCAACAGCGCCATCGCCCGCGTATCCCGCAGGACCAGCAATGCCAGCCCGGTCGCACTGACCAGCAACAACAGCAGGATGAACCCACGATCCATGGGCCGCTGCTGCACATCGCCATGCAGGGGATGCCGGCGCAGGTTCAGCCACAACAGGCCGGCCGGCCCCACCAGCAAACCGATGCCGCCCAGCGTGCCCAGCACCACCGGCAAGCTCGTTACCGGATACGGCGCAGGCCAGCCCAGCAGGTAGTGGTATAGCGTGGCCACGCTGGTGGACGCGAAACACAGCATGAAGCCATAGAAGGTCGCATGGTGGAAACGTCGCCGCGCCAGCGTGAAACGGTCGCTCTCCTCGTTGCAGCCTTCGCCATGACCGCCATCCAGGTACTTCAGCCGCAGCGCATCATGGGTCGCCTCGCCTAGCGCCGCACCTGATGCATTGTCGAGGAACTGCGGCTCGGTCACATTGCGCCAGAAACTGCGCACACCGATCGCCAGCGCCAGCACCGCAAACCCGAATACCGCGCCAAACATCAGCACCAGCGTGTTGTGCGGAAAGATCGCATAGAAATTGCCGGCCAGCGGCGCATGCACCAGCGAGCCGGAGATCAACACCGCCAATACCAGGAACAGCGCCAGGCCGCCGGCCAGCGCCAGCGCGACCGTCATCCCGTTGCGCTTGTACAGCGCGCCCAGCGCGGCCGGCCAGGCATATTCGGCATAGGTCTGGACCCGCACCTTCGCCATCGCCTGCGGAATATTGACCGCGAACTCATGCGGCGGCGCGTACTGGCAGGCGTGCAGGCAGGCGCCGCAGTTGTGGCAGAGGTTGGCCAGGTAATGGATGTCGGCCTTGGCGAATTCAAGGCGGCGCGTCATCGCCGGGAATACCGCGCAAAATCCCTCGCAATAGCGGCAGGCGTTGCAAATGGTCAGCTGGCGGCTGACCTCGTCTTCGGCCGCGGTGGCGGGCATGTCGATCAGCCGTGCATTGCCACGGGCGTCCTCAAGCAAGGCTTCAAGCTGCTGCACGTTCTGCTCCCGCATGTTTTGTATTTCCGGCTGCGGTGCCGGCAGCCCCGGCCGCACGCGCCGCTTCGGTACCGGCAATCCGGCCGAATGCGGTGCCGATCGCCATGCCGACGCCAGCGGTGTATCCCTTGCCAAGCACATTGCCGGCCATCATTTCGCCAGCGACAAACAGGTTGTCGCTGGGTGTGCCGCCGAAATGCACGCGCGAGCGCTCGTCGATTTTCAGGCCAAGATAGGTAAAGGTGATGCCCGGCCGCAGCGCATAGGCATAGAACGGCGCCTTTTCCAGCGGCAGCGCCCAGTGTGTCTTGGCCGGCACCAGTCCTTCGGTATGGCAGTCGTCCATCACCGCATGGTCGAAAGTGCCGACCCGGCAGGCGCCATTGAATTCCTGCACGGTGCGCATGAACACTTGCTCATCCAGTCCGAGCTTGCGCGCCAGTTCGGGCAGGGTCGATGCCTTCACGCCGGGAAATACCGGTGGCATGAAACGCCCGATCGCGCGGCTGTCGATGATGGAATAGCCGATCTGCCCCGGCTGCTGGGCTACCAGCCGGCCCCAGCTCGCATAGCGCTTGGGCCAGAAATCTTCACCTTCGTCATAGAAGCGCACCGCGTTGCGGTTGACCATGATGCCGAGCGACACGCAATCGACGCGGGTGCAGATGCCGCCGTCATACAGCGGCGCGCGCGCATCGATCGCCACGCAATGACTCTGCGTGGGGTCGCCGATGATGTCGGCGTTGGTGCCCCTCATGAACTTGAGCAGCACGCCCATGTTGTAGCGGGTGCCGCGGATCAGGAAATTGTCGGCCGGCCATTCGCCGTTGACCTCGCCCCAGGCCTCGCGCTGCCATTCGAGATTGGACTCGAAGCCGCCGCAGGCCAGCACGCAGGTCTTCGCTTCGATCCGCTCTTTCCCGATGAAGGCTGCGACGAAGCGGCCATTGTCCAGTTCGAGCGCGTCGACCGCCGCGTCGTAGCGGATCTGCACGCCAAGCGCTTCGGCGCTACGGTAATAGGCGTTGATCAATGCCTTGCCGCCACCCATGAAAAATGCGTTGGTGCGGGGCACGTGCAGCGTACCCGACAGCGAAGGCTGGAAGCGCACGCCGTGCTTGCGCATCCAGTCGCGGCAGGTTGCCGATGCCCGGATCGCCATGCGCGCCAGCTTTTCATCGGTCTGGCCGCCGGTCACTTT
>NZ_JAUSME010000088.1 GCF_030645555.1 Herminiimonas sp. | reverse complement strand
ACCATCCCGGCATCGAAATGGCCGGGAATCAGGCACGCGAAATGAAAGCGCCCCGGTTTTGCGAATTGCCATGTCAGTTCGCCGCGGGCGCCCGGCTTCTGGTCGCGGCGCACCTTGAGCACTGTGAACATGCCACCCATCGCGACGCCGCCGAACGGGCCTTTTCCGGTCATCATCGGCAGCGTGTTGTCCGGCAGCGGCATTTCCATCTCCGCCATGTCGTGCATGCCGCGTTCGCCCATCACCATGTAGTCCGGAACCAGCTTGCTGATTTTCTGGGCAATGCCGCGCTGGTCGACGCCTATCATGGTCGGTACGTTGTGGCCCATGGCATTCATCGTGTGATGCGACTTGTGGCAATGCAGCGCCCAATCGCCCGCTTCCGTGGCGTCGAACTCGATCGCGCGCATCTGACCGACGGCAACGTCGGTAGTGACCTCCGGCCAGCGCGCGGCGGGCGGGACCCAGCCGCCATCGGTGCCGCTGACGACGAATTCATGCCCGTGCAGATGGATCGGGTGATTGGTCATCGTCAGGTTGCCGACCCGGATGCGGACGCGGTCGCCCTGGCGCACCACCAGGGGATCGATGCCCGGGAATACCCGGCTGTTGAAGGTGAACAGGTTGATGTCGCGCATGGTGTTCACGCGCGGCGTGTAGCTGCCGGGCGAGATGTCGTAGTTCGACAGCAGGAACACGAAGTCGCGGTCCACCTTCATCTGCGCCGGGGTCTTCGGATGCGTGACCCAGAAACCCATCATGCCCATCGCCATCTGCGTCATCTCGTCGGCGTGCGGGTGGTACATGAATGTGCCTGCGCGCCGCGCCACGAACTCGTAGACGAAAGTCTTGCCCGGCGCGATGGCCGGCTGCGTCAGGCCGCTGACGCCATCCATGCCGTTTGGCAGCCGCTGGCCGTGCCAGTGCACGCTGGTGTGCTCGGGCAGGCGGTTGGTGACGAAGATCCGCACCCGGTCGCCTTCGACCACTTCGATCGTGGGCCCCGGCGACTGGCCGTTATAACCCCACAGGTTGGCCTTCATGCCTGGCGCAAGTTCGCGCACGACAGGTTCTGCCACCAGGTGAAATTCCTTTACGCCATTGTTCATCCGCCATGGCAGGCTCCAGCCGTTGAGCGTGACCACCGGATGGAAGGGCCGGCCGTTCGGCGGCGCGGGCGGTGGCTGGGTTCCGGCCGAGGCTGCGCTTGCCGCTTCGGGCAGGCTGGCAGCGCCGACCCGGCTGACCAGGCTGGCGCCGACCGCCAGCGCGCCCGCGCTCCTGAAAAAGTTCCTGCGTGATTCTGAGGGCATCTCTATTCCTTTCAGTGTGCTGCTCGGGACGCTGCAGCCGGCGCGGCGCTGCGCGACAGGACGCCGCCGCCGGTGCCGCCGCTCCCGCTACCATTCACGGCTGATTCCAGGTCGGTCTCGGCCAACCAGAAATCGCGTTGTGCATCGATTGCCCCATTCACGGTGTTGATCTGTTCGCGCGCATCGGCGAGCAGTTCGAAGACGCCGGTCAGCATGCCGTTGTAGCGCAGCAGGACTTCTTCCGAGATCCGCTTGCGAAGCGGCACCAGGTCCTGCTGGTAATGGCGGGCCAGGTCGTATGAAGTGCGATAGGCCGACCATGATTGCCGCACTTCCGAGCGCGCGCGCACGGCCAGGTCGGCGGTACGCTGCACCGATTGCATGTAGATCGCCTGTGCCCGGGCCACTCGCGCGCCGCCCCAGTCGAACAGTGGAAGTTCGAGTGAAATTTCATAGCCGTCGCTGCGGTTCCTGCCGGTGTCGGTCTTGTTCTGATACCCGAGCTCGACGGCATTGATGACGCCGGTCTTGCGCGTCAGCCCCAGCATGCTGGCGGTCGCCTGGGCATTGCGCGTTGCCATCTGCAGGTCCAGGCGCTGGCGCATGGCGTCTGCCTCCAGCTGGCCTGCCGCACGCGGGCTTGCCGGTAGTGCGGGCAGGCGATCCGGCAGGGAGAAGCCGGCCTGCGCACCCCATACCCCCATCAGCCGCGCGAGTTCTTCGCGCGCCGCGATTGCCGCATGCCGGGACCGCGCCAGCTGCGCCAGCGCGTCAGACTGGAATGCCTGTTCGCGCAGCCGGTCCAGTTGCGGCAGGTTGCCAACCGCAGCCATGCGGCTGGCCAGTTCCGCACTGGCCTGGGCGGCGTCGCGCACCTGCTCCATGTACTGCGCGGTCTGGGCCGCCGCTACGGCGCGGAACCAGGCGCGTCGGGTGGCGTGCGCAAGCTGCACCGCCTGCGCTGCCGCCTGCATTTTCGCCTGTTCGAAGCGCTGTTGTTCAATGCCGATGCGCAGCGGCATGGTCAGCAAGCCGACCAGGTCGAACATGATGCTGCGGTCGATCTCGATCTCGTCGTCGCGCCGCATGCGGGCGAACGAGAAGCCCGGGTTGCGCAAGCGCCCGGCCTGCACCAGGTCGGCTTCGGCGATGCCCATGGCCTGCAGGTCAGCCTTGAATCCGGCATTGTTCAGCAGTGCGACCTGGACTGCGGCATCCGCCGTCAGCGGACGCGACAACAGTGCATCGACGGTCTGGGCCGCACCGGCCGCTGCTTCGCTGGCAGGATGCGGGATGGCATGGCCGATCCGTTCCCGCGTCAGCGAGGAAACGGTCGACATGCCGCCATCCGGCGAGAAACTGCTGCAGGCGGAAAGCAGCA
>NZ_JAUSME010000087.1 GCF_030645555.1 Herminiimonas sp. | reverse complement strand
GATAGAGTCCAGCGCAGATATGGAGAGCCACTTACGGCTGGCCGCACAGGCCGCGAGAACCTGAAGCCAGGCAGAAAATTTGTTGCAGTAGCGGTATTGATGTTGCTGGACCCAGCGCTCCAATTTTCCGGGGTATTGATTTTTACCATAGATAAAGGACACACCATGAAAGCCAACGTAGGAAACATCGATCGCGTTATCCGCATCTTGCTTGGACTAGGCTTGATCGCCGCCACTCTGTTAGGCGCAATAGGTGCATGGGGCTGGCTGGGGCTGATCCCGCTCGCTACCGGTGTGTTTCGTTTTTGCCCGGCCTACCTGCCGTTCGGCGTGCGCACTTGCAAAACCGACAAATAAACCAGCCCATCATCGACCTTTACAAGGATAAGCATGACGACCACATCCACAGGCTACCGTGAGCTGACGCAAGCGGTATCGAAACAGCTCGCCACGCTGCGCACTGACATTCCCGATGTCATGAAGGGCTTTGGCGACCTGTCACGGGCAGCAACGCGCGACGGCGCGCTGGACAAAAAAACCAAGGAATTGATTGCGCTCGCCCTGGGTGTGGCGGCCCATTGCGATGCATGCATAGGGTTTCATGTGCAGTCACTCGTGAAGCTGGGGACAACAAAAGCCGAGCTTGAAGAAGCGTTGGGGATGGCGATATACATGGGTGGCGGGCCATCGATGATGTACTCGGCCAATGCACTGGCGGCATACGAGGAATTTTCAAGCGCACAGTAAGCGCCATCGGCCAGCGTCGCCGCATGCTGGCCGGATCAACCATCGTTCCCGGTCCTGCCTTACACGGCCAGATGGCGTTTCACGCTTTCATCATCCATCTGTCCGGCGTTGCCGGACGCCACCACGGCGCCGCGCGACATCACGATGAAGTCGTCGGCCAGCTCGCGCGCAAAATCGAAATACTGTTCGCACAATAAAATCCCGATGTCGCCGCGCTCGCGCAACAGCCGGATCACGCGGCCTATGTCCTTGATGATGGATGGCTGTATGCCTTCGGTCGGTTCATCGAGGATGATCAGTTTGGGATCGGCCAGCAGCGCACGCGCAATGGCCAGCTGCTGTTGCTGGCCGCCGGACAGGTCGCCGCCGCGCCTGTGCAGCATTTCCTTCAATACCGGAAACAGTTCATAGACTTCACCGCGTATCGTCGCAGCCTGGCGGCCGGACTTGGTCGCCATCCCCATCAACAGGTTTTCCTCGACCGTCAGGCGGGCAAAGATTTCACGGCCTTGCGGCACATAGGCAATGCCGAGATGCGCACGCTGATGCGGCTGCAGCCGGGTGATGTCGCGTCCATCCAGCGTGACATTGCCGGCAGCAACCGGCAGCACGCCCATCAGGCATTTGAGCAGCGTGGTCTTGCCGACGCCGTTGCGACCCAGTAGCGCCAGGCATTTGCCTTTTTCCAGCGACAGCGAGACGCCGCGCAAGGTATGCGCCGCGCCGTAATACTGGTTCAGTTGATCGACTTGCAGCATGTTTCCACCCCGTTTTCTTTATCGGCCCAGATACACTTCAATCACGCGTTCATCCGCCTGCACCTGCTGCATGGTTCCCTGTGCCAGTACCGAGCCTTCATGCAGCACGGTGACCTTGCCGCCTTGCGCGATTTCCTCGACGAAGCCCATATCGTGTTCGACCACCATGATCGAATGCTTGCCGCGCAATTCATTCAACAATTCAGCGGTGCGCGCCGTTTCCGCATCGGACATGCCGGCCACCGGCTCGTCGAGCAGCAGCAGTTGCGGCTCCTGCATCAACAGCATGCCGATTTCCAGCCATTGCTTTTGTCCATGCGAGAGCAGGCCGGCGGGACGGCGCTCACTGCCGTTCAGGCGTATCAGCTTGAGGATTTCATCGATCTTGCCCAGCTGCGCCGAATCAAGGCGCGCGAACAGCGTCGTCTTGACGCGCTTGTCCATCTTCATCGCCAGTTCCAGATTCTCGAACACCGTGTGCTGCTCGAACACGGTCGGGCGCTGGAACTTGCGGCCTATGCCGGCATGCGCGATTTCGTATTCCGTCATCTTGGTCAGGTCTATGCTCTGGCCGAAAAAAACAGTGCCGGTGGTCGGCCGGGTCTTGCCGGTGATCACATCCATCATCGTGGTCTTGCCGGCGCCGTTGGGGCCTATGATGCAGCGCAGCTCACCCACCGAAATATCCAGATTCAGATTGTTGATCGCCTTGAAACCATCGAAGGAAACCGTAATGTCTTCGAGATAGAGAATCGCGCCATGCGCGGTATCCACGCCTTGCGGCTTGATGCGACCGTAACTGACTTCGCCTTCGCCGAGCTCGGTTTCTTCAATCACGCGACCGGAGTGATCGATAGGCTGCCGGATATGGTTCATGCTGCCTCCCCGTTTTGATCACGTTTCTTCAGCTTCTTTGCCAGGCCGAGTATCCCTTGCGGCATGAAAAGCGTGACCAGGATGAAGATCAGGCCCAGCGCATACAGCCACAGATCCGGGAAAGCGGCGGTGAACCAGCTCTTCAAGCCGTTGACGGTGAAGGCGCCGATGATGGGTCCGATCAATGTGCCGCGTCCGCCGACTGCCGCCCAGATCACCATTTCTATTGAATTGGCCGGCGACATTTCAGACGGATTGATGATGCCGACCTGCGGCACGTACAGCGCGCCGGCTATCCCGCACAAGACCGCCGACAGCGTCCAGACAAACAGCTTGAACCACAAGGGGTTGTAGCCTATGAACATCAGGCGCGATTCGGCATCGCGCACGCCTTGCAGCACGCGGCCCAGCTTGGAAGTGACGATGGCGCGGCACAGGAACAGGGCCGCCAACAGGAAGGCCAGCGTGACCAGGTACAGCACCGCCTTGGTTGATGGCGCGGTGATCGTGTAACCGAGTATGCGTTTGAAATCGGTGAAACCATTGTTGCCGCCAAAGCCGGTGTCATTACGGAAGAACAGCAGCATGAAGGCGAAAGTCATTGCCTGCGTGATGATCGAGAAATACACGCC
>NZ_JAUSME010000082.1 GCF_030645555.1 Herminiimonas sp. | reverse complement strand
CGGAAAAATCGACCTTGGCAAAATTGGGATCGCCGAGCAAGCCGTTGTACAAGGTATTGACTGCTGGCAGCAGGTTGATTTTATATGTCATCAATTCCTTGATGAAACACGGGATGTCGCGCGGGTTCGGAATCAGGATATTCATCGCGCCCATGCGGGTGCCCACCATGCAGCACGCCGTCAGCGCGAAGATATGATAAAGCGGCAGTGCGCAAACAAATGTCAGCGCCTTGTTCTTCGCTTCCATGTCGAGTGCCGGCGCTATCCAGGCTTCATTCTGCAACACATTGGCAATGATATTCCGGTGCGTCAGCATGGCGCCTTTGGCAGTCCCGCTCGTGCCTCCGGTATATTGCAGGAACGCCACATCATGCGGATAGAGCGCAGGTCGCTGCATCGTCATGCCGGATGCCTGCTCCAATACATCATTGAAAGCATGCGCACCGGGCAGTGAAAAGGCCGGCACTTTCTTCTTGATGTGTCTGACGACAAAATTGACGATGGCGCCCTTGAGGCTGCCCATCAAATCACCGATCGTCGCGATGACGACATGCTGGATTTGCGTGCAGGCGATGACCTTCTCCAGCGTGCCGGCAAAATTCTCAAGCACGATGATGGCTTGCGCACCGGAGTCCACCAGCTGGTGTTGCAACTCACGTGCCGTGTATAGAGGATTGACATTGACCACAATAAAGCCGGCGCGCAACACGGCCGCAAGCGCAACCGGGTACTGCAGCACATTCGGCATCATCAGCGCCACGCGCGCGCCCTTGGGCAAACCTGTGCTTTGCAACCATGCGCCCAGCTTGATCGACAACACATCCACTTCGCCATAGGTGAGGAATTTATCCATGCACACGTAGGCATTGCGGTCAGCATATTTTTGAAACGATTCTTCCAGCAATTGCACCAGCGAGCCATACTGCGAGGGATCGATTTCCTCCGGTACGCCCTTGGAATAAGACTGCAACCAAAACTTCCCCATCTCCACCCCTAGTCTCTGTTTGTTATTCGAGTTGTCTTCAGGATTGGCTTAGCCGCACACATTGATGCTAGCGTCCAGAACGTCGGCGTGCAAGCATTTTGATCAGCATGCGCACAAGAGCAGCTTGCTGCTCTTGATCCTGCCCGCTGCAACTATCGCGCTAACAAACCCTATCGAGTTGGCGTAAGATAGGCGGTTCATCGTGCAACGATTTCCATGCCTCAAACATCGAAAGCCGTGCGCTGTAAAAATGTGGAGACGCCATGAAGTTGATCGACCCCATCATCAAGTTTCATCACGAACTGCAAGCCATACGCCGTGAAATTCACGCGCATCCCGAGCTTTGTTTCGAAGAGCACGATACAGCTGAACTGGTGGCAAAAAAACTGACCGAATGGGGTATCCCTGTTATACGTGGCATGGGCGTGACCGGCGTGGTCGGCGTCATCAAGCATGGCAGCAGCGCTCGCGCAGTCGGTTTGCGCGCCGACATGGATGCGCTGCCGATACAGGAAATCAATACCTTCCCGCACGCATCAAGGAACGACGGCAAGATGCACGCCTGCGGCCACGACGGCCATACCGCGATGCTGTTGGGCGCAGCGCATTATCTGTCGCAGCACAAGAATTTCGACGGCACGGTGTATCTGATCTTTCAACCTGCAGAAGAAGGCGGCGGCGGCGCCAAGCGCATGATGGACGACGGCCTGTTTGCAAAATACCCTATGCAGGCAGTGTTCGGCATGCATAACTGGCCGGGCATACCGGTCGGTCAATTCGGCGTGACGGCAGGGCCGATGATGGCATCGAGCAATGAGTTTGAAGTGCTCGTGCGCGGCAAGGGTGCGCATGCAGCGCAACCGCACAAAGGCATAGATCCGATCATGGTGGCGGTGCAGATTGCACAAAGCTGGCAAACCATCATTACGCGCAACAAGAGCCCTATCGATGCCGCCGCATTGTCGATCACGCAAATCCATGCCGGCAGCGCGACGAATGTGATTCCCGATGACGCCACCCTGATAGGCACCGTGCGTACCTTCAATCTGGACGTGCTGGATTTGATCGAGTCCCGCATGCGCACGATCGCCGAGCATACCGCGCAGGCATTCGATGCAACGGTGGACTTCCGCTTCAAGCGCAACTATCCACCGCTGATCAATCATGCGCAAGAAACTGCCTTTGCGGTTGAAGTATTGCAATCCATTGTCGGCGTGGAGCACGTCGATGCCAAAACTGAGCCGACGATGGGCGCGGAAGATTTTGCCTTCATGCTGCAGAACAAACCCGGCTGCTATGTATTCATCGGCAATGGCGAAGGCGCTCATCGCTCGGCTGGCCACGGTCTGGGGCCGTGCAATCTGCACAACCCGAGTTACGATTTCAACGATGACTTGCTGCCGATAGGCGCAACTTACTGGGTCCGTTTGGCCGAAGCATTTCTGAAACAGCAATAAAGTCTGTTGGCAGGCATCGATTCTTCATGGTCTGAAGAATCGATGAGCAAGCGTCAAGCCAATATCGCAACGGTCTGGCTCCCATAAGCGACCAGATACCCGCCATTCACCTTCTGCCAATCCAACGCAGTGGCTGCATCGGAAAACCAGTTCTGCTGGAAGTCACCAAACATCCCCAATTCCAGACGATAGCGGTCGAGTTTTGCAGTGCTGCAAACATCAATATCTTGTTTGCAGAGCTCCCACGCAGCGTAGCCTAGTTCTTTTGCCAATGTATGCAGAATATGTTTGAGTTGCATGCTTGTACGTACCGCATACAGATCGGTAATGCGCAATTCTGGCATTACCTTCGTCGCGATGACGCGGCGCAAAACTGGTAGTGATTTGCTGGATTCCAGCGAACGCGCATCGCGCAATAGACGACGTGCATAACGACGTAGAAAATCGCTGTTGCTGAGATGACTAGCGAAGTCGTTGCGGGAGTTGTTGCTAACGGGAAGAGAAGTAGACCACATGACGTTTCCTTTCAAAGTACCGTTTCTCGCTACGGCTTCAAGGGTTTAACGTTGCGGACTTCATATTGCGGATTCGCAAACAGAAAATTGCAAACACAGGTGCATCAGCTTTTGCGAGATCAGGCATCCTGCATGCCTGCCGCTATTTTAACGCAAATAATTCGGATGGAACAGAAACGACTTAAGGTGTGGCTACCGGCAGATACAGATCGACCATAGGCTCATTTGGCGTGAGTTGAATATCGCCATACCAGGCTTCCACCGTCTCGCCGGTGTTGTCGGTATCAGTCAATACGCCTACGCCTATCAACTTGCCGGGCTTTTCGCCAAACGCGCGTTCATAGTCCGCCACGATATCGCGCGAAAATGTATTCCATTCACCGACGTCCTTGGGTCCGGTAGCGGCGACGATCATTTTGATGCGACTGCTGCGGGTATTCGCGATGATGGTATCGACCGGCGCCTTGCGGCCCCAGATGTACATCAGCGTCGCATACGGCAGCTCCCGCCCCGTCAAGAGGTGCGCGGTTTCAAACATGATCTGATCGGCAAACGGCAAGTCATCCTTGTTGCCATCAAAGCCAAGGATAATCCGTGCCGGCGCATCTTCCAGTGTGCGATCGGTATTGTCAGCGGACTCAATCAGACCGCTGATGCGCCACTTCCAGCTGAGTTGCGGCTCCTTCATCGGATCGATATCGACCTTCTGCATCAGACCCGAGGATGCGCCGACAGCCCGTGCATGCAAGACCTTTTGTCCTTGATCGGAAACCAATGCATATTCAGTCCGCTTTTTATTGCGATGGATGATCATCGGCTCCCATTCCCTCGGCATGCTGCCCAGCGCGCTCTCGGAAAAGAGCGTGATATCCATCTCCTCCGATGCTTGCGGTGGCGCCACTTCCCGATTGCCCGGCACCTGTGCACAGCCGGCCAGCGAAAACAACAGGGCGATATGAATGGAAAGTGATTTCATGTTTTTGTAAAAATAGTGACCGATGTATTAACCATGCAGTGTACGCCCGATACCGGTGATTCCGGACCGTCCAGGCTGGCTCATGTCTGCGACTTTCCCGCCTTGATGCATTGAATCGCATAAGGCTTGCGCTCAGCTTCGTCGCCGGTGACGATAGATGCCTGCACGCCGGCGCTGAATTGCCAGCGTATTTTATGGTATTTCGCCACATTTTCGCGATGGGCGACGCTGACCATGGCCGCCTCTGGCAAGTCCTGTAATAGCAGTTGATACACCAGATCTTCAGTTTCCGTATCGAGCGCACTGCTCGCTTCATCCATGAACAAGACATCGGGACGCATCAGCAATGCACGTACAAATGCCACGCGCTGCTGCTCGCCCGGCGACAAACGCTGGCTCCAGTTGTCGGCCTGATCAAGCTGCGCTTTCAGATGCGGCAATTTGCACAAATCCAGGTAATGCTGGATCGCCAGATCGGTGTAGGTTTTTTCGCTGGCAGGATAAGCGATGGCAGCGCGCAGGGTGCCGATAGGCAAATAACTTTTTTGCGGCAGGAACAACAGCTTCCAGCTCTTGGGAATTTCCATGCTGCCGCTGCCATAAGGCCAGATACCGGCTAGCGCACGCAGCAAGGTTGATTTGCCGCAGCCCGATGGGCCGGCCACCAGTATGCGTTGCCCGGCCTGGATATCAGCTGAAAACGTGACAGTGAGCGGGGATCCATCCGGCAAATCAAGTCGCAGCTGATCGATCAGGATCGCGCCCACATTATTTTGCGTCACCATCACACCGTCGATATCGGCATGTACTGCATCGACTGCAGCATGGAATCCGGCCAGTCGATTCACACTGGCCTTCCACGCTGCCAGATCGCTGAATGCGGTGATGAACCATGACAGCGCGCCCTGTACCTGGCCAAACGCAGAACTAATCTGCATCAATCCACCCAGCGTGATGGCGCCGGAAAAATAGCGTGGCGCAGCCATCAGGAAGGGGAAGATATTTGCAAACTGTGAATAAAACGTGGAAACCAGATTCAGGGTTTTGGTGGTGCGCATGATGCCCCACCAATTGTCTCGTATGCGCTGGAAGCGGCTGTCGAGCTGGGCTTGTTCCTGGGCTTCACCGCGATACAGGGCCACCGCTTCGGCATTTTCACGCACGCGTATCAGGCCAAAACGGAAGTCGGCTTCAAAACGCTGTTGATAAAAATTCTTTCCTATCAGCGGCCAGCCAACCAGACCAACGATCGCCGATCCTATGCCGGCATAGGCAATCGCAAACCACACCATGTAACCGGGAATCGTTATTTCCTGTGTGCCGAGCAGGAAGGAAATCGGCCCGCTGACCGACCATAAAATACCGATAAAGGACAGCAGTGTCACCACGCTGGACAACAATCCTAGCGACAGTGACAGTGTTCCACTGGTGAGAAAATTCAAGTCTTCCGCTATGCGCTGGTCGGGATTGTCCGCCGCATGTTTTTGCTCGATCCGATAGTAGGCTCGATGATCCAGCCAGCGTGCCATGTACTGTTTCGTCATCCATACACGCCAGCGCATCTGCAACGATTGCGTCAGGTAGATGCGATAAATGGCGACTGCAATAAAGATAAATGCAAGATAGCTGAAGCGCCACAGCTGCTCGATGAATACCTGGTAATTCTTGGTTTCCAGCGCATTATAAAATTCGCGGTTCCATGTATTGAACAAGACTTCCAGATACACCATGCCCAGCGCAAGGGCGACGATCGCCAGCAGCAAGCCGCGCGCGCGCCACTTTTCTTCCGATACCCAGTAAGGCTGAATCAAACGCCATATGGCGCGCCGGTCTATGCGCTCTTTCGGCATGGCGGCATGCTGCACTATCATCCGGGCAATTGATCTGCAGCCGTCCCCAGGCGCAGTCCGGGATTGACCTGTTCCAAGGCCAGCAGCACGGCCGATTGATCCGCCTGCGGCGTCCGCTGCAAAATGCTTTGATAGTTATTCGTCACCAGCTCGGTTACCGGCAAACGCAAACCGGCATCGGCGGCAGCGATCAAGATATTTTCCAGATCCTTGAACTGGCTCTTGACCTGGCCACCCGGCAGGAAATTACGCTCCAGCATCCGTTGCCCATGTACTTCCAGTATACGGCTTTCTGCAAAACCACCGCGTATCGCAGCACGCACCGCAACCGGATCGGCACCACCAGCTTGTGCCAGCAGCAGCGCTTCCGCCACGATGTTCAGGGTGCCGCCGACGATCAGCTGATTGCACAATTTGGCAATCTGGCCGCAACCGGCCGGCCCCACCAGCGTCGGGCGGCCCATCGTTGCCAGCACGGCCTCGACTGCGGCAAAATCTTCTGCGCTGCCGCCCGCCATGATCGCCAGCGAACCAGCCTGTGCGCCGACCACACCGCCGGACACCGGCGCATCAATGAAGCGCACGCCATGCGCGGCCAGCCTGGCATGCGCATCCTGTGCTTCGGATTGGCGGGTAGAGCTCATGTCCACGACGATTGCGCCGCGACGCAAGCCCGGTAACGCAGCAGCTATCACTTGCGCCACGATCGGCCCCGCTTCCAGCATCGTGATGACGATATCGGCTGCGCGCACCGCCACTGCTGCCTGCTCCTCCACCCTGGCGCCCAACGGCGCCAGTTCATCGGCCTTGCTGCGCGTGCGATTCCAGACGGTGACCTCATACCCGGCTTGCAGCAAGCGGGTCGCCATCGGTTTGCCCATCAAGCCTATGCCGAGGAAGGCGATCGCAGGTTTCGATGCTAACTGGTTCAATTCAAACTCCTTTTGCTCAACATTTTCACTGCATAATGGCGCATTCTTCCTACAAAAAGCAACTGCGATGTCGACGGAAAACATACAAGCCATTCTGGCCACGCGCATGCAACTGGGCGAATGCCCACTCTGGCATGCACAGGAAGCTGCGCTGTACTGGATAGATATCGATGGACATGCCGTGCATCGCTTCACTCCAGCCGATGGCGCACATCGCAGCTGGACCATGCCATCCGAACCGGGCTGCATCGCCCGCAATGCAGCCGGCGGCTTGCTGGTCGCACTGCGTTCCGGCCTGGCCCTGCTGGATACCGCCAGTGGCAAGCTGAGCGACATCGCACCCGCACCGTATGACTCCCAGACCACACGCTTCAATGACGGCCGCTGCGATGCTGCAGGACGGCTCTGGGTCGGCACCATATACGAGCCGCGCGATCATCCGAATGCCGCCTTGTTTTGCGTCGAACATGGCGCCATACGCGACAGCGGCAAGCGCGCCACTGTATCGAACGGCGTGGCCTTCAGTCCTGACAACAAAACCCTGTATCACGCCGACACCACTGCACACCGCATCACGGCATACGACTTTGATGTAGGCAGCGGCGCTACCGGCGCCAGCCGCTTGCTGAAGCAATTCTCGACAGACAAACTAAACGATTATGGTGGCCGCCCCGATGGTGCCGCAGTCGACAGTGAAGGTGCTTACTGGTGCGCGATGTATGAAGGCGGCAGATTGCTGCGCCTGTCGCCGGCCGGCGATGTGCTGCGTGAAGTCCTGCTGCCGGTACGTTGCCCGACCATGATGGCATTCGGCGGCGACGATTTGCGCACGCTGTATATCACCACCGTGAGCAAGAATCGTCCGGCGGCCGAACTGGAGCAATACCCGCTATCGGGCTGCGTCTTGAGTCTGCGCGTTGATGTGCCGGGGCTACCCGAACATGCTTATCTCGCCTGATCCAGCCGCGATGAGCAAATTCATACTCGCGATCGATCAGGGCACGACCAGTTCGCGCGCAATCCTGTTTAATCACGCTGGAAAAATACACGGGCTGGCGCAGCAGGAATTCCCGCAGATTTTCCCCGAACCAGGCTGGGTTGAACATGACGCGAATGTGATCTGGCGCAGCCAGCTCTCGGTCGCGCAAAAAGTACTGCAGGACCATCATGTCAGCGCATCCGATATTGCGGCAATCGGCATCACCAATCAGCGCGAGACCACCGTACTCTGGGATCGCAAGACTGGCACAGCGCTCGCCAATGCAATCGTCTGGCAAGACAGGCGCACTGCCGCGCTGTGCGATCAATTGCGCGACGAAGGCAAGGCTGCTTTGTTCCAGCAAAAAACCGGCCTGGTGCTCGATGCGTATTTTTCCGGCACCAAGCTGAAATGGCTGCTCGATCATGTCCCCGGCGCACACGCCAGGGCGGAGCGCGGCGAGCTTGCATTCGGCACCATTGACAGCTGGCTGATATTCAAGCTGTCGGGTGCGCATGTCACCGATACCAGCAATGCATCGCGCACGCTGCTTTTCAATATCCATACCATGCAATGGGATGAAGAGCTGCTCGACATCCTGGATATACCGCGCTCGCTGTTGCCGGCAGTTGTCTCCAGCAGCGGCGTTGCCGCGCATACGCACACAGCGCTGTTCGGCACGCCGATACCGATTGCCGGCATTGCGGGCGACCAGCAAGCTGCCACCTTCGGCCAGGCTTGCCATCAAGCTGGCATGGCAAAAAATACCTATGGCACCGGCTGCTTCATGTTGCTCAATACCGGCAAGCTGGCAGTTGCATCGCAGCACAAACTGCTGACGACCATAGGCTGGACACTGGGCGATGGCGCATCTGCGTCTACCGATTACATGCTCGAGGGCAGTGTTTTCATGGGTGGCGCAACCATCCAGTGGTTGCGCGACGGCCTGGGTATCATCCAGCAGGCATCTGAAGTGGAAGCACTGGCAAGCAGCGTACCGGATGCAGGCGGCGTCGTGTTCATTCCCGCCTTCAGCGGCCTGGGCGCGCCGTATTGGGATCCCTATGCGCGTGGCACTATCGTCGGCATGACGCGCGGCACCAACAAGGCGCATATCGCGCGCGCAGCGCTGGAAAGCATTGCGTATCAAACTGCAGATGTACTTGAAGCCATGCAAAAGGATGCACGCATGCCATTGCAGGAATTACGCGTCGATGGCGGCGCTGCGCGCAATGATATGTTGATGCAGTTTCAGGCGGATGTATTGAATGTACCGGTGATCAGGCCGGTAGTGACGGAAACCACTGCCCTGGGCGCGGCCTATCTGGCCGGCCTGGCGGTATCGTTCTGGAACTCGAAGGAAGAGATCGCAGCGCAATGGCAAATGGATAAGCGCTTTGAACCGAACATGCGGGCAGATGAACGCGCCCAGCGCTTGCATACATGGCGGCGCGCCGTCCAGCGCGCCCAAGCCTGGGATATATGATTCCCGATCTCGATTGCGGACATGAAAAAGGGCTGGCATGGAAGCCAACCCTTTGCGGCCTGACTAGCCGCCTATTGCATTAGCAACGCTGGAAAAGCGCGGCGTGCGCAACAGGCAATTTACTCTACCGCCAGCCACAAGAATGTCAGTCCCACACCGATAGGAATGCCGAAGCGTTCGAGCCTGGTCGCGTTTTCCTTCGCAACGACTTCGACCGGCAGATCCGTCAAGGCCATCACTTTATTGACAACCGAGCCCTGGAAGAAGCGTGCCAATGCATTTTTCCTGGTCGTGCCTATGACAATTTTCTGCGACTTTGTTTTTTCAGCGCAGGCAACAATGGCTTCTGCCGCATCACCCTTGTCCATGTGCACCGAGTGTTCCACTCCCGCCCTGGACAGTAAATCAACTGCAGCTTCCACTGCCTTTTCGGCGCGCTCTTGCTGAAACATGCGGACATTGCCCGATGGCACAAAGCGTGTCAGATACCTTGACATCCGGGGTTGGATATTCGTCAGATTGACGTTGATCACTTCATCATGCAATGCGCGATATTGAATCACGTATTCCACTGCGCGCAATGCAGTTCGTGAACCGTCGACAGGGATAAGTATGTTGAGCATGGTGGTCTCCTCGCAATATATGAACGTTAGTATTTTATGTAAATAGCCTTCATGGATGTCTTCGTGCGCCCTCCCTGTGCATCGGTTTTGCAGCTGTGTCTGAGCCAATTGCTCCGTACAATCCCGCGGCTTCCCTGCATCGTAAGATTTGAACGAAAAAAAACCTTTACCTATGCGGTAAAGGTCTCGCCACAACGTTACCGTTGCCTGCAGGCCGGGGAATGTCCCGTAATGACGGCTTCTGCAGTGAGGCTACTCCCCTTTAAGGGAAACTACTTAACTTCAAGATAGGTGAGCACATGCCGAGTGTCAATGTATTTATTAAGAATTCGTTAAATTAAACTTAACCAAATCTTAATAATGTGCGCTGAGCGCTCATTTCTACGATCGTTACAGGTTTCGGGAGGGGCTTGCTGGAGCAGGACGGAACCGTCCTTGCAATGAAAAAGGGCTAGCTTTACGCTAACCCTTTGATATTACTGGTGCTGATGAGGCGAATCGAACACCCGACCTACTGATTACGAATCAGTTGCTCTACCAACTGAGCTACATCAGCGAAGCCCGCTATTCTACCAAAAATTTGCATGAAACTGTTGTGGCAATAGCGAATTTGGATGGTTTTCATCCTCGAAGAGCCGCTAAATGAGGATTAATCGCTC
>NZ_JAUSME010000081.1 GCF_030645555.1 Herminiimonas sp. | reverse complement strand
TTCTTGCGACCGTAATTGCATACATACGAGCGGTGTGTGTGGCCGGATATGACGACGTCGATTGCAGGATCGAGCTGGTCGAGTATGGGCACGATATCGCCAGTCAGGTTGGGGCAGGATGGATCGTTGTCACTGCCTGTCGTCATGCCGCCTTCATGGATGATCACGACGATGGCATCGGCTCCCTGCGCCTGCAGTTGCGGGATCAAGGCATTCGCCGTGCGCGCCTCATCCTTGAAGCGCAAGCCGGCGACGCCACCCGGCGCAACAATGTGCGGCGTATTTTTCAAAGTCAGGCCGATGAAGCCGACCTTGACTTGCTGCGCCCCGGTGCCGAAAGACTTGATACCGCTGGCTGGAAACAGTGTGCTGCCATCGGCCTTGACTGTATTCGCTGCCAGAAATCCGAAATTGGCGCCGGCGAATGTGCCGTTGAGCGCGCATGGCTGGCGCTGCGTATGCTGGGCGCAGCCGCCATTTTTCATGCGCAAGAGTTCGGCTGCGCCTTTGTCGAATTCATGGTTGCCGACCGCATTGAAATCGATGCCGAATGCATTGACTGCTTCTATCGTCGGCTCGTCGAGGAACAGGGCCGAGACCAGTGGCGAGGCGCCTATCATGTCGCCGGCGGAAACGACTGCGTGGTGCGGATTGGCCTGCTTCAGACTCTTGATTGCGCTCGCCATGTAGGCCGCGCCACCGGCCGGTACGCTGGTGATGCTGCCATTGGCGGCGGCTGCAGCAACTGATAATCGTGGAACTTCGAGATGGCCGTGCAAATCATTGAAGGCAATGATCTTGACATCGATATGGGCGCTGGCTGGCTCGGCCGGCCTGGCAGCAGAGGCCTTTGTTTGAGCGGACTGGGGGCCGTTGCAGCCGGCCAGAAAAATGGCCGCCGACAGTGTCAGCACTATCTTCATGTCGATGTATCGCATGGCTCGCCCAGCTAAGTATCGTACATACACTACGCTAAAAAAGACCCTCATTCCTGCCTGGGCGGGAATGAGGGCAGGACCTTATTACTGCGAACTATTTAGTGCAGAACCATGTAGTGCAGAACCATGTAGTGCAGAACTACACTCAATACGCACCCATGTAATCGCGCTTGCCTATTTCTATGCCGTTATGGCGCAGGATCGCATAAGTGGTCGTGACATGGAAAAAGAATTGCGGCAAGCCGTAGCTCAGCAGGTAAGCCTGACCGGTAAATTTCTTTTCTTTCGGCGTGCCGGGACGCGTGACGATTTCGCGTGCTTCCTGGCCATCGATTTGTGCCGGTTTGATGCTGTCCATGAAGGCGATCGTGTCAGCAAGCATGGCTTGCAGATCTGCAAAAGTCGTCGCCAGGCTGTCGTCGACCTTGGGCACGTCCACGCCGGCCAGGCGTGCCGAGACGCCGCGCGCAAAATCGCCGGCTATCTGCACCTGGCGCAGCAGCGGGAACATGTCGGGGTACAGACGTGCCTGCAGGTAGGCGTTCGGGTCTATGTTTTTCGCCGCGGCATACGCTTGCGTTTTTTGTAGCAGGTCGCTGACGCTCCCCAGCATTTGCTTGAAAACGGGGACGGAGGCGGCGTAGAGAGTAATGGTCATGTGACTTCCTGATGTGAGTGTGGGGTGATTATAGGCAGGAATGCAAACACGCGTAGTCGCCGGGTTTGAACGGGCGCTCAGCTCACTTCATATTTGCATACGCCTGTTGCTGCGCTACAAAGCCATCGAAGGCGGCCAGTAGCGGCTGATATTTTTCAGCGTTTTTTTCCAGTTGCATCAAGGCGTAACAGCTGGCCTCGAAGGTGGAGAGTTGATCCGGCTTGTGCGCCTTGCGTATCCGGTAATGCGAAGCAGGCAGATCACTTAAAGGAAGGCGTGGTAACTGTTGCAGTAAACGGTTGAGGTAAAGCATTTTTCGGCTCTTGCGCCAGGTACCGTCGAGAACGATCAAACGATACTGAATGGTTGCGTCGCTTGACGGCGGGATAAATGCTGGTGATTTTTCGATGCGTCCATCTTCAGATGTATCTGGATAGAGAAGTATCGGCTGGATTACTTTTCCCCCGTCGCTTTTGTCGAAGGGTGCATACAGCAGGGCGTGCAGCTCTTCTTCAGAAAACGTCTCTCCTGTGACCAGTCGACTGCGTGGCAAACTCAAATGCAACAGGCGGGCGCTGCCTTTGGGATTGCGTATCTCGAGCGGATGCTGCAAAAAAAGAACTTCAACGGCATGTTCTGTAGTCGTAATCCAGTGACAAATACACGTGTTCTGCGGTCGCAGGCATTGATCACAGATGGCTCGTTTGGTAGACGTCATAGTGCTGGTATTCAGAATGCCGAGAAGCGCTGGGCCAGTTTTTCTTTGCGGAAATGCTCGACAATGAAATCGACGAAGACACGCGTTTTGGCAGGTAATAGTTTTTGGGCGGTGAAGTAGAGCGATAACGTGCCTATATCCACGTACCAATCCGGCATGACGCGTATCAGCTTTTTGTTTTCCAGATAATGCAGTGCGTTCGGCATTGAAATCAGCGCGATGCCCAGTCCGAGTTGCGCTGCTTCACACGCCGCATCCGGATCGCTCATCGTCATGCGGGTATGCAGCGTAATCGGCATCTGTTCATTCGCATGATTGCGTAAATGCCACGGACGGATACGTCCGGTTTGAGGCGAGCGTATCCGAATGCCATCGTGCTGCGACAAATCGTCCGGCACTTGGGGCACAGGCTTATCTGCAAAATAATTTGGTGCTGCGACAAGAACCCCATGCGCAGGTGCCAGCGAGCGCGCAACCACGCCAGGCAGCAAATCGAAGCCGCCACCGATAGCCGCATCGAATCCTTCTGCCACCATATCGACGCGTCGATTATCAAAATGCCAGTCCGGCACTATGGCAGGGTAGCTTTGCAGGAAATCAGGCAACAAGGGAACGATGTAGGTGCGGCCGAATCCTGTACCCATGCTGATCTTCAAGGTGCCCGCCGGTTGGCCGTCTGCGCTGGCCAGATTGGCGACCGCGGACTGAATAGTGGCGAGGCTGCCGCTGACTTCTGCCAGAAAGAGTTCGCCGGCTTCGGTCAATTTCAGGCTGCGGGTGCTGCGCTGGAACAGGCGTACGCCTAGATTAGACTCCAGTTTTGCCACATTTTTACCCACCGCAGCGGACGTCAGGCTGAGGCGCCGTGCGGCTTCCGAGAAGCTCCCTGCCTCGGCGCTGCGGACAAAACATTCTATGCTGCTCATTGATTCCATGGCGATCTTGCGTATCCGATTGAACATCGATTTGAAACTTTTAGTTTCAACAGAATATAAGAATTGCTATCTAGTCACAACATAATTCATGTTCGATACTGACTCCGTCGTCACGCAATTCAACGCAGTCCAGCTTGACGAAATTTGTTAAGAAGTTCTGCTGCGTAATGCAGCTAAATTAACCATACGGAGAATAATCATGTCGAACACAACACAACAAACATTGGCAGGCAAAGTCGCTTTCGTTCAAGGCGGTTCACGCGGTATTGGAGCAGCAATTGCCAAACGTCTGGCACGCGACGGCGCGGCAGTTGCCTTCACTTATGTCAGCTCACCGGAGAAGGCAAATGAAGTTGTCTATGCCATTCAGCAAAGCGGTGGACGTGCATTGGCAATCAAGGCGGACAGCAGCGATGCCGTAGCAGTAAAACAATCGATAGACCAGGCTGCAGCAAGCTTCGGCCGTATCGACATTCTGGTGAACAATGCTGGCGTATTGGCTTTAGGTCCGATTGAAGATTTCAAACTGGAAGATTTCGATCGCACCGTTGCAGTGAATGTGCGTAGCGTGTTTATTGCGACACAAGAAGCGCAACGCCATATGGGTAACGGCGGTCGCATCATCACGATCGGTAGCACCAACGCTGACCGCATGCCGTTCCAAGGCGGCGCAGCATATGCAATGAGCAAATCGGCGATCGTCGGTTTGACCAAAGGTCTGGCGCGTGATCTGGGCCCACGCGGTATCACAGTGAACAACGTACAGCCAGGTCCAGTCGATACCGATATGAATCCTGCTGACAGCGATTTTGCAGATAGCTTGAAAGATTTGATGGCAGTCGGACGCTATGGCAAAGCAGAAGAAATTGCCAGTTTCGTTTCTTATCTTGCCGGTCCTGAAGCTGCTTATATCACTGGCGCCAGTCTGACGATCGACGGTGGTTTCTCAGCTTAAAAGCCTGACACAATTAAAGCAAAATGGGCCTGCATAGCAGGCCCATTGCGTTGGCGTTAATTTGCGAATCAAAACCGCATGAAATCGTCAGTGGTTTGATAAGTTTTAGAAGAAAAATGTCGCATTCAGCAAGACTTGTCGAGGGTCGCCCAGTGCAACAACGTTATTGCTCAAGGCGCCGGGATAATATTTTTTGTCGAACAGGTTTTTGACATTCAAAGCCAGTTTGTATCCGTTGCCTGCATAGTTGAGTGCAGCATCTGCCAGCGTGTAACCCGGGATTGTGTAGCTGTAAGAATAGCCGCGCATTGCGCCGGAATAGCGGACGCCGGCGCCCACGCTGACACCATGCAATGCAGCCTGACGGAATGTATAGGTTCCCCACAAGGTTGCCGCATGACGCGGCACATTATTCAGCGGCTTACCTACATTGGCGGCTACGTTATCCTTGGTGACCTCGCTGTCGGTGTAGGTGTACCCGCCGAGCAAATTCCAGCCGTTACGCAGATCCATAGCCACTTCTGCTTCCACACCTTTGCTGTGCTGTTCTCCAATTTGTATGTAGTAGCCGGTGTTGGCAGGATCGGATGCCGATACGTTTTGACGTTTCAAATCATAGAGCGCAAGACCTGAAGTAATACGTCCATCATTCGATTCAAACTTCAAGCCGATTTCACTTTGTTTACCGGTCTCCGGGTCGAGTTGCGCGCCGCTGCTTCTTGTGCCGGTGATCGGCAGAAATGAATCTGCGTGGCTGATGTATGACATCACATTCGGAGAAATTTTAAACATCAAGGCACTGCTGGAAGTAGTAGCCAGCGTGTTTTGCGTTTGCGTCGTGCTGGTATTGTTGTTGCGTGTTTCCAGCTTGCCATCCTCGCGTCTAACCCCGAGCAAGACACTCAAGCGATCATTGAACTCTATGCGGTCACGCAGGTAGAGTGCGGTTGATGAAAATGTGGTGGTATTGTCGTTCGTCCAGTTCGCAGGGCAGGTGATGGCCGTACCATAGACGGGTTGATAGAGATTGAGTGCTGCAAGCGTACACGTGCTGGACTTGAAACGATCCCTGTCCTGGGCCAGGTCGAGGCCGCCCAGGAGGCTGTGTTTCATCCCCAGTAAATCGAATTTTCTTTCAATATTCGTATCGAGTCCGATGACGCGACTGTTGGAATCCTGCAAGGTACCTGAACGATTCTGCATGGTTTGGTTGGCTTGCAGGGTGCCGTTGAATACTGCGCGGCCTTGCATCGATTGTTCCTGCCAGCGGAAATTCTGCCGTAATTTCAAGTCAGGCGTGAAGCGGTGTTCCAGTGCGTAACCGACGCGATATTGTTCTGATGTATAAGGACCAAATGCGCGTTCTCCGATAAAGCGATTCCACGGGATTTCGCCATTAACGTTGGGCAGGATGGTGCCGT
>NZ_JAUSME010000264.1 GCF_030645555.1 Herminiimonas sp. | reverse complement strand
CAGCAGGCCGGCACTGCGGGTGACAATGCTGGCCAGCTGTTCGGGCGTGTAGAACTCGAGCCGTGCAACGATGCCGAAGCGGTCGCGCAGCGGGTTGGTCAGCATGCCGGCCCGGGTGGTGGCGCCGACCAGCGTGAACGGCTGCAGGTCGAGACGGACCGAACGTGCCGCCGGCCCTTCGCCAATCATGATATCGATCTGGTAATCCTCGAGCGCCGGGTACAGGATTTCTTCGACCACCGGCGACAGCCGGTGTATCTCGTCGACGAACAGCACGTCGTTGGCTTCCAGGTTGGTCAGCAAGGCCGCCAGGTCGCCCGGGCGCTCCAGCACCGGACCGGAGGTTTGGCGCAAGTTGACGCCCATTTCGCGGGCGATGATGTGTGCCAGGGTGGTCTTGCCCAGTCCGGGCGGTCCGAACAGCAGGGTGTGGTCGAGGGCTTCGCCGCGCTTGCGTGCAGCGGCGATGAAGATGCTGAGCTGGTCGCGGATCTTTTCCTGGCCGACATACTCGTCCAGTTGCTTGGGACGCAACGCCCGCTCGATCGCCTCTTCATTGGGCGACACCGGCGTCGGGGCGATGATCCGTTGTTCGGTGAAATTGTCGGTCTGTATGCTCATGTCCTGCCCTGCTCTGGTCTCATGCCCTGGAAAGGGACTTCAGCGCTGCCTTGATACCGTCCGATACGCCGCTGCCCGCCGGCACCTGCTTGAGTGCAAGCGAGGCCTCTTTGTCGGAATAACCAAGAGCGAGCAGTGCATTCAGGATATCCGCCGAGTGGTCGCTGCTTGCTGCCGGTGCACCACCGAGGTCGGCACCCAGTTTGCCTTTGAGTTCAAGCAGGAGCCGCTCGGCTGTCTTCTTGCCGATGCCCGGCACGCGCGTGAGGCGGCCGGCCTCCTGCAGCGTGATCGCCTGGGCCAGGTCGGGAACCGACATGCCGGACAGGATCGCAAGCGCGGTACGCGCACCGATGCCCGATATCTTGATCAGTTCCCGGAACACGTTGCGCTCTTCGGCGCCGCCGAAACCGTACAGCAGGTGTGCGTCTTCGCGCACGGTCAGGTGGGTCAGCAGGACGACCCTTTCACCGATTGCAGGAAGATTGTAGAAAGTGCTCATCGGCACGCTGACTTCGTACCCGACGCCATTGCAGTCCACCAGCAATTGCGGTGGATTTTTCTCAAGCAGAACTCCGGAAAGGCGGCCTATCATGTTCCACTGGCTTTCAATTCAATGCTGCATGATACATGACGGGAACCCTGCGCCGGCAGTGGACGGAATGCGCATTTCAACAGAGGCAATTCACGGGCAGCCATGTCTTTTTTTCGGTACAGCGCCAGACGCAGGATATTCTCGGACGGGCAGCACCAGGATCGCGGATCGGCACTGCTGACGCTGGCGGGCATCCTTTGGGCTTCGCCGCTGACGCTGTGCGGCTTGCTGCTGGCCTTGCCCATCATGATCGGCAA
>NZ_JAUSME010000027.1 GCF_030645555.1 Herminiimonas sp. | reverse complement strand
CACTCGCAAAGGCCAGGGCAAATGATTCTTGATCGTCATGCGCGCAGGCGAAACCGACCAGCGCCGCAGCCAGAGCTTGCGCTGCAGGGATTTGAAAACCGGCTTCGCTTGCTGCCGCGGTTTTGGCTTTACCACTGTCAGATCCGCGTCATGGCAAGACTGGGACGTGCATCAAACCGGTCGTCTCATCCAGGCCGAACATCAAGTTCATGCACTGCACCGCCTGGCCGGATGCACCCTTGACCAGATTGTCCTGCACCACCAGCACGACCACGGTGTCGCCATCGTTCGGACGATGCAGCGCAATCCGCAACATGTTCGAAGCGCGGGTGGAGCGGGTTTCCGGGTGCGAGCCGAAGGGCATCACATCGACGAACGCTTCGTTTTCATAAGCCTTTTCAAACAAGGCCTGCAGCGCGGCATTATCGATTTCCGTGGTCAGGCGCGCATAAATCGTTGAGTGCATGCCGCGTATCATAGGCACCAGATGCGGCGTAAACAGCAAACCGATTTTATCCTTGCTCAGATGCTGCAAGCGCTCCAGCGTCTCCGGTGTATGACGATGGCCGGATACGCCGTAAGCCTTGAAGTTATCGCCGGCTTCCGAAAACAGCATCGCCACTTCTGCCTTGCGACCTGCGCCCGAGACACCTGATTTGCAATCGGCAATCAGGTGGGAAGCATCGATGATGCCGGCCTTCAGCAATGGCGCCAGACCAAGCTGCATCGTGGTTGGATAACAACCTGGATTGCCGACGATGCGCGCCTTGCGGATCGCCTCGCGGTTCAACTCAACCAGACCGTAAGCCGCTTCCTTCAACAATTCAGGGCAGCTGTGCGGCATCTTGTACCACTGCTCGAATGCGGCGACATCCTGCAAACGGAAGTCGGCAGCCAGATCGATGACCTTGACGCCGGCGGCCAGCAATTCGGGGGCTTGCGCCATCGCGACGCCATGCGGCGTGGCAAAGAACACCACATCGCATTCAGTCAGTTTTGCTTTGTCCGGCGAGGAAAACGCCAGGTCCACGCGCCCGCGCAGCGACGGGAACATATCGGCCACGGGCAAGCCGTCTTCCTTGCGCGAGGTAATCGCAGTCAATTTGACTTCAGGGTGCGTCGCCAAAATACGCAGCAATTCCACACCCGTATAACCTGTACCCCCGACGATACCAACCTTGATCATGTTTCTTCCCGGCAAAAATTACTTCGTTTTATTTTAACAGGCGATTCCGCCTCATTGCTTTGTATGCGCAGTGAAAAGATGTAACACCTGAGCCAACAAGGCAGTGATTAAGCGAGCGCAGATGAAAAAAGCCGCCAAGCGTGAACCTGGCGGCTTTTCTGGCGCACACAACGCGCGCAAGATGCAGATTAACGCTTCGAGAATTGTTTTGCGCGACGAGCTTTGCGCAGACCAACTTTTTTACGTTCAACTTCACGTGCATCACGAGTCACAAAACCGGCTTTCGACAGTTCTGGTTTCAGTGTTGCATCGTAGTCGATCAGCGCACGAGTAATGCCGTGACGCACAGCGCCCGCTTGACCGGATTCGCCGCCACCGTTGACGTTGACCATGATGTCGAAAGTTGCGACATTGTTGGTCAATTCCAGAGGTTGACGAATCACCATCAGGCCGGTTTCGCGCGAAAAATATTCATTCGCAGGCTTGCCGTTGACGACGATCTGGCCGGAGCCGGTTTTGATGAAGACGCGAGCCACTGCACTCTTGCGACGGCCGGTTCCGTAATTGTAGTTACCGATCATGTCTATTCCTTAGAGTTCAAGTGCTTTAGGTTGCTGCGCAGCGTGCGGATGAGTTGCCTCAGCGTACACTTTGAGCTTCTTGATCATCGCATAGCCGAGTGGGCCTTTAGGCAACATGCCCTTGACCGCTTTCTCAAGCGCACGACCTGGAAAACGCTCTTGCATTTTCTTGAAGTTCGTTTCATAGATACCGCCTGGATAACCAGTGTGGCGGTAATATGTTTTTTCTGTTGCCTTGGTACCGGTCACGCGCAGTTTGCCTGCGTTGACGACGACAATGAAGTCGCCTGTATCGACGTGAGGGGTAAATTCCGGTTTGTGTTTGCCGCGCAGTCGGAGTGCCACTTCGCTGGCAACACGTCCGAGGATTTTATCCGTCGCGTCAATCACGAACCAATCGCGCTGGACTTCGTGTCCTTTAGCGGAGAAGGTTTTCATGATGACTTCCTAATTAAATTAACTCGCTCAAAATGGTGGTTATGCGGGTATCGATGCTGCTGGCCCGCATACTCGGCCTTGTAATCTCTTCCTGAGCAAACGAAAGAACCGCAGATTATAGTCTTTTCAAGGACTTAGCGTCAAACTTAATCATCCAGGCCAACCGATTTGCACAGTTGAGCGTTGCAAATCAGCCTGCTGCTGCGTGGATGACAACTGATGCAGGCGCGACAGCGGCGATTTTCGTACTTATTCTATCGATGGCAAACAGTTACAATGACACAACTAATTGCAACTCAACGAGAAAACCATGGAATGTACTGTGCGCTGGACCGGCTTGTCCGGCATGACTTTTTTAGCTGAAACCGGCTCCGGCCATGTCGTCGCGATGGATGGCGCCCCGGAAGGCGGCGGCCGCAACCTCGCGCCGCGCCCGATGGAAGTGGTATTGCTGGGTACCGGCGGCTGCACCGCCTATGATGTCGTCGTGATCTTGCGCAAAAGCGGCCAGGACGTGCGCGGCTGTGAAGTATCGCTGAAAGCGGAACGCGCCGAAACCGATCCCAAGGTATTCACCAAAGTGCATTTCCACTTCACAGTCACCGGCCGCAACCTGAAGCCCAACGTCGTGGAGCGCTCCATCAAACTGTCGCACGACAAATACTGCTCGGCGTCCATCATGATGGAAAAAACAGCTGAAATTACGCACTCGTTCGAAATCATTGACGACACGGCACCTGCAGCCGCCTGATTTTGCTAATCGAGCAGAGAAAAAATCGCCTATATAAACGGGGCTGATTTTTTCTTGCGGCACATCGCCGCGCAGCAAGGCCCGCAAGTTTTTGCGGGCGCAATGCACATCAGATGTAATAAGCGGCCGTCGTCATGACCTTGGCCATAGCCTGCATGCCCTTTTGCGCCAGCGGCGGCACCGCTTGCGCACCCAGGGCCTGGGCGGCTGCGCCATGCGCCACTTCGTCGGCGCTCATTTGCGCGACCACGGCCCGCGATTTCGCATCCTGCGACGGCAAGCTGTGCATATGCTCATTGAGATGCGCCTCGACCTGACGCTCAGTCTCCACCACAAACCCCAGACTGCGCGCATCACCTAACTTGCCCGCCACCGCACCCAACGCATACGCGCCAGCGTACCAGAGCGGATTCAGCAGGCTGGGATTCGAACCCAGCTCGCGCAGGCGCTGCGCAGTCCACGCCAGATGATCTTCCTCTTCACGACCAGCCAGCAGGAATTGATGCCGGATCGCGTCACTGTGCGCGAACTGCGCCTGCGCCTGATACAAGGCTTGCGCGCACACTTCGCCTACGTGATTCACGCGCATCAAGCCGGCACTATGGCGTCGCTCGGCACTGTCCAGCCTAGCGTCGGCAATGTGCGCCGCTGGACTGGTGCGCGTGGCGACCGACACGCCGCTGATGACACGCAAGGCGCCATCGAAATGCTGGATGAAACGATCAAAAGGACTCATGGGATTTCGGGAAATGTTAAAAGTTTGTTGTATGAGAACGACACACTAGGTCAACGCGCAGAGGTCTTTTGCAAAATGCTAACCGATGTCAAAAAGAAATTACATGGATTTCGCTTAGTCTTGGCCTGCAATAAAAAATACCTTGCGGACCTTATACCAATAATCCGAAAAAATAACACGCCGCCGACTCCAGCCGATGAAAATCCCGTTTTTAATGTTTGCGCTCGCCAGTGCCCTTGCCGGCACGGTTGACGCACAACCATCGATGACGATTTATGGCACCTTCAAAAAAGATGGGAGTACGCAGCCGCTCGATGCCGCCGCAGCCAAATCGGCGTTCATCAACGATGGGCTCTCCTCCATCAATATGTACGGCACCATAGATGGCGGCATACGCCATGTAACGAATACCACCGCAGCTGGCGGTGGCACCACAACGCAGGGATCTAATGGCGAGTACTACAACAACCGTCTCGGCATCAAGGGCAAGGAAGATCTAGGCGGCGGCCTGAATGCGCACTTCCATCTGGAAAGCGGCTTCAATACCGGCACCGGCGCACTCGACAATACGGCCAATCGCCTGTTCAACCGGATTTCATCCATCGGCATAGCCGGTTCCTTCGGCTCCATCGACTTCGGCCGCCAGCCATCGGTTGCCTGCAAGGCGGTTTATTCCTACGAACCCTTTCAGTATCGCTATGTCCATATCATTCCGCTGGCAGGCGCAGTCGCCGGCAATCTGGATGGCAGGATAAGCCGGCCGTTTGGAACCGCGGACGGCCCCCGCTTCAGCAATGGTATCCAGTATTTCGGCAAGTTCGGCAGCTTTACCACCAGCGCGGAATACATCATGGGCGAAGTCCCCGGCAGTAACCGCAACCAGGCAGCCAAGGCAGTCGGACTCGTCTACAACGACGGCACCTTCACTATCGGCGGCGCCTACACCAAACAAAAACCGAATATCGCTGCTGTCGGCACTCTCGTCCCCGACTATCAAGACCAAAACCAGATCACCTTTGGCGGTGGCTACAAGATAGATGCCCTCCGCATTACCGGCGGCTATCTCAAAACCACAACGGCCATTACCAGCCAGGCAAAAAACATCTGGCTAGGCGCGCGCTACGATTTCACACCCACCACCAGCCTGACGGCCGGCTATTACCGCACCACGCTGGAAACTGCACAAAGCGAAATCGCCAGACGCAACCTGCTGATCGTCGGCGCCACTTACGCTTTGTCGCCGCGCACCAGCCTGTACGCCGACATCGATCAAGCCGTATTGCACGGGATTGTTTCCCTGACACCCGGCAGACAAACCCGGCAAACCGGCATTTCAGCCGGGATCAGCCATATGTTTTAGTTTGCCACCTTGTTTTTCTGGCAAGAAAAGCGCACAAAACCGACGCCAAACGATCACGCGCCCTCGATGCAATTAACGCAACCTTTTTGGGCCATTGCAAATCAGTCACGCCTCATTTTGGAAGGACTATGCACTGCTTTGTTGCGGAAAAACGTCACTCGCGCGGATTCCTCCATGCCCTTTTGATATTTTGATTGTCATCGCTAGCGTAATTTGTTTCAATCAGTCGTCGCCTCGCAATAATGATTATGCAAGGCAGGCAGCTCCGCAGGACTTTGTGCATCACTTGCTGGCAAGTGTGTATTTCTAAAACAACATTTGAGGAAACATTTAAATGAAAAAATCGCTTTTGGCTCTTGCCGTATTGGGCGCATTCGCTGGTGCTGCATCGGCACAATCGTCAGTTACCGTCTACGGTATCGTCGACATGGGTATCGTTAGCTCCAGCAATGGCGCAAGCGACGTAGCTGGCCAAGCTAACGGCCGCAAAACTAGCCTTGACTCGGGCGGCCAATCGGCTAGCCGTATCGGCTTCAAAGGTACAGAAGATCTGGGCAATGGCTTGAAAGCCAACTTCGTTCTGGAAAATGGCTTCAGCGCCGACACTGGTGATCTGGCTACTGCCAACTCATTGTTCAGCCGCGTTTCGACCGTTGGCCTGTCAGGCAACTTCGGCGCAGTGAACGCTGGCCGTCAAACTACAGTCCTGAAAGACGCACACGATCAAATCGATCCGTTTGGCGCAGCTGGTGTACTGGGTAACGTAGAACGTATTTTCTACAATGGCTCAGAAAACATGACTAGCCACCGCGTAAGCAATACCGTTAAATACACATCCCCATCGTTCAGCGGCTTCAAAGCACAAGCTGCTTACACTTTCGGTGAAGCTCGTGGCGACAACGGTGCTAATCGCGCATACGGCCTGAATCTGGGCTACGCAAATGGTCCGTTGAATGTTCAGTTGGCATACAACAACAAAGACAACTCGACCGCAACGTTCCCATACGCACAAGGCACAAAGCAAAAGACCGCTTTCTTGGGCGCTACCTATGATTTCGGTATGTTCAAGTTGCACGGTGCATATGCTGATACCAAAAATGATCTCGTCGCTCCAGCAGTCGACCAAAAATATCGCAATGCAATGATTGGTGCTAGCTTTAAAGCTGGTGCAGCAGGTACAGTATTGGCTTCGTACGCAATCAACGACACCAAAACCACTGGTATCAATAACGCTGATTCGAAACAGTTCGCTATCGGCTACACACACGATTTGTCGAAGCGTACCAACCTGTACACAGGTTTCGCTCGCACATCGAACGATGCAGCCGCAGCTTTGGGTGGTTTCGATGCACGCGCAGACAAAAACGTTTCTGTTGTAACAGTCGGCGTTCGTCACAAGTTCTAATTCCCGGCAGGCCTAGCCTGCTTGGTTTGAACTGCAATACAAAAAGGCACCTTCGGGTGCCTTTTTTAATGGTTTGAGTTTTTATTTTTTACGTAGAACCGCAGAAAGAGAGCCCCGACTAAATTAGGCGAATGGAAAATCCCGTCAAGTGAAGCTTCCGCAAAGTCTGCAGCCGCTCAAGTACAGCCATTCGACCCAAAGATAGCTGCAAGATACGCGACTACGATTCTTGCACTCGTCGCTTAGCCCGGAAGACAGCAGTATCGCGATAAAAATCATTATCCTGATCCATCCACCAGCCAGGCACGCCTAACACTGGCAACGGTGAAAAATCGGCAGTACTCAAGCCCTGAGCCAGTTGCTGCGCAACCGCCGTATCGATCCAGCTGCATTGTTCCGCCAGCGCCAACTCCGCAGCCGGAATATCCAGCGCCACTATCCACGCATGGCCGGTGATGGCCTTGTACGGCGCCACCAGTTTTTCCATCAATGCATGGCCGAATAAAAAAACACTGCAGTCACGTATAAATTCCGCCCGACGCAGCATGAACACATCTTCCCATTCATGCGCCCGCAAGGCATCCACCAGACCGCGATTGGAAGTGACGAGCAACACTGCATTTTCATCGAAGATCGTCGCTGCATCGCGCAATTTCCCGCGCGGCGCAAGAGCATGTTCAGCGGCTAAGCGTTCAATTTCCCTGGCCTGCAAGGCATTGAGCTGGATTTTTATTTGTGGAAAGGTCAGCCAGACCAGCGCATTGAAAAAATCATGAAGATTATCCCGCGTGGGAACACCGCCAGTGTTGCTGATGAAGGTTTCATAAGCTGTGTCGGGCGGCAGATCGGTTTGCGGCACGAAATGTATGGCCAGGCCGCGATGGTTGTGCAAACCCAGCTCGACTGCGCGCCGGTTCAATTCCTGCCGCCAGTCGGGCACCTGTGCAATCACCTCGCCTATGGCACGCACGCTGGCCAGCCACGGTCGCGACCAGTCGATGCGATCCAGAAATGATGCGCTCATCGCTCACTCATGGGCACTGCCTGCCAGATGCGAAAATGCCTCTCCAGCTACCTGAACGTTCAGACGAATTTCCAGCCTATCGCCTCGCCGCCATTGAGCGGCACCAGCGTCGCATTGCCGAGCGGGAGTTCATCCGGCACTTGCCATTCTTCGCGCCGCAGGGTGATGGTGCCGGTATTGCGCGGCAGCTTGTAGAAAGCCGGGCCGTTAAAGCTGGCGAACTGCTCCAGCTTGTCCAGTGCATTGGCCTGGTCGAAGGCTTGCGTGTACAACTCCATTGCGTGCAAGGCCGTATAGCAACCGGCGCAGCCGCAGGCGTGTTCTTTCAAGCCTTTCGGATGCGGTGCGGAATCGGTGCCGAGGAAGAATTTGTTGCTGCCGGACGTGGCGGCAGCGACCAGCGCCTGACGATGAATTTCACGCTTCAATACCGGCAGACAGTAATAATGCGGGCGTATCCCGCCCTTGAACAATTCATTGCGGTTGTACAGCAAATGATGCGCGGTGATCGTGGCAGCTACATGGCCATCGGCTTCTGCAACGTATTGCGCGGCATCCCTGGTCGTGATGTGCTCGAAGACTACGTTCAATTCCGGCATGTCGCGTCGCAGCGGTTGCATCACGCGGTCTATGAACACGGCTTCGCGGTCGAAAATGTCGATTGCCGGATCGGTAACTTCGCCATGCACCAGAAACGGCATGCCGATTTTCTGCATCGCTTCCAGCGTCTTGTAGCATTTGGACAGGTCGCTGACACCGGCATCCGAATTGGTGGTCGCGCCGGCTGGATACAATTTGACCGCATGCACGATGCCACTGTCCCTGGCGCGCTGGATTTCTTCCGGCGGCGTATTGTCGGTCAGGTACAAAACCATCAAGGGTTCAAACTGCATGCCGGCCGGCAAAGCCGCCAGGATGCGCTCACGATAGGCGATGGCTTGTTCCGTCGTGGTGACCGGCGGCTTGAGGTTGGGCATCACGATGGCGCGGGCAAACTGGCGCGCCGTATCGGGCAGGACGGACGCCATGGTCGCGCCGTCGCGCAGATGCAGATGCCAATCGTCAGGACGGGTAATGGTGATGCTGTCGGGGCGATTCAATGCTGGATTCATGGACATGGCGTTTCCTTGTTCGGACTGCCGCTATTTTACCCGTTTGCATTGCGATACCGATGCAAGCTGGCTTGTCATTTGCGCGCCGACTGGCATCGGAGCCGGGAATGCTTAATGAATGATCTTCGCCAGGAAATCGCGTGCACGGTCCGAGCGTGGCGTGCCGAAAAATTCATCTTTCGTGCAATCCTCCACGATCAAACCCTGGTCCATGAAGATCACGCGATTGGCCACTTTTCTGGCGAAGCCCATTTCATGCGTGACCACCATCATCGTCATGCTGTCCTGCGCCAGACCCACCATCACATCCAGCACCTCATTGATCATCTCCGGGTCGAGCGCCGAGGTCGGCTCATCGAACAGCATCGCAATCGGGTCCATCGATAGCGCGCGGGCAATCGCCACGCGCTGTTGCTGGCCGCCGGACAACTGTCCCGGAAATTTATCCTTCTGCGCAATCAGGCCGACGCGATCAAGGTACTTCAGGCCGCGCTCACTCGCCTCTTCCTCGCTGCGCCCCAGCACCCTGATCTGCCCTAGCGTCAGGTTTTCGCGGATCGACAGGTGCGGAAACAATTCAAAATTCTGGAACACCATGCCGATGCGCGAGCGCAATCTGGGCAGATTGGTTTTCGGATCGCCGACGGATATGCCATCCACCGTGATGCGGCCCTGCTGGAACGGTTCCAGCCCATTGACGGTCTTGATCAGGGTCGACTTGCCCGAGCCTGAGGGGCCGCACACGACCACCACATCGCCCTTCGCGACCTGCGTCGTGCAATCGGTCAGGACCTGGAAGCTGCCATACCACTTGCTCACGTTTTCCATTGTTATCATGTTCTGATCCTTAGCGAATAATGGCGATGTGCTTTTGCAGCTGTTTGACCATCATCGAAAGCGTAAAGCTGAGTACGAAGTAGACAATGGCCACGAACAGATACATCTCGACCACGCGACTGTCGCGCTGCGCAATCTTGACCGACGCCCCGACAAAGTCCGTCACGTTGAGCAGCGACACCAGCGAGACATCCTGAAACAGCACGATCATCTGCGTCAACAGAACAGGCAGCATATTGCGGAAGGCTTGCGGCAGGACTATCAAGCGCATGGCTTGCGCATATGTCAGTCCGAGCGCATACGCTGCATGCACCTGCCCCTTCGCAATGCTCTGGATGCCGGCCCGCATGATCTCGCAAAAGTAGGCTGCCTCGAACATGATGAAGGTGATGTAGGCAGAGCGGTCCGCGCCCAGTTGCACCGGCCGTTCCGCTCCGGTAATCGATTGCAGCACGACAGGCACGAGGAAATAAAACCAGAAGATCACCAGCAACAGGGGGATGGAGCGCATCAGATTCACATACATCGCAGCCAGCATTGCCAGCGGCTTGAATGATGACAGGCGCGCCAGCGCCAGCAAGGTGCCGAACAATACGCCGCCGACTGCCGCTACGGCTGTCAGCTGCAGGGTGTACTGCAAGCCGCTCAACAGATACGGCCAGCTGCGGCTGATCACATCGAAGTCGAGATCACCCATTCTGACCTCCGGCAATAAAGCCGGGCACGGCCAGGCGCCGCTCGATCATGGCCATGACGCGATTGGCCGTCATGGCTATGATCACGTACATCAGCGTCGCGGCGGCAAACGCTTCGAAATAACGGAAAGTCATCTCGCCCATTTCACGCGTGCGGAAAAACAGTTCGACCAGGCCGATCGAATACGCGACTGCAGTATTCTTGATCAGATTCATCAGCTCGGATGTCAGCGGCGGAATGATGATGCGGTAAGCCATCGGCAGCAACACGAAGCGATAGGTTTGCATCGTCGTCAAACCCAGCGCGTATCCCGCATTGCGCTGGCCGCGAGGCAAGGCCTGGATGCCGGAGCGCACCTGCTCGGCAATCCGCGAAGACGTAAAGAATCCGAGACAGACAACCGCCGTGACGAATTGATGCATGGTCGGGTCCAGCGGGATCACCCATGCCTTGACCGCCGGGATCAAACCCGGGATCACGAAATACCAGACGAAAAACTGCACCAGCAGCGGGATGTTGCGGAACAGTTCGACATACACGCCGCCCAGCCGCACCAACCATCGTTTGTCTGTCGTGCGCATCACGCCAATCAGCGAGCCCAGCACGAATGCAAATATCCATGCCAGGCATGAGACTGCCAGCGTCCAGCCCAGGCCGGACAGCAACATCGCCGCCCACGTCCCGTCGCCATCCGGCACTTGCTCGAGGAAAATTCCAAGATCCATTTTTGCCGCCTCCGTCAGATCACTGGCACGCCCATCCTCAACATAGAGGCCATGCACTCATTGCGGTGAACATCGTGTGCGCTTATATGCCTTTGTCGTTCGGATTTTTGAAGGCTTGCTGGATCGGCTCAGTCATCGGGAAGTTCAGATTCAAGCCCTTCGGCGGGATCGGCATGGTGAACCATTTGGCATATATCCTGTTGATCTCGCCGGACTTCATCACTGCGCCTATCGATTTGTCGACCAGCGCCTTGAACTGCGGATCGTCCTTGCGCAACATCATGCTGTACGGTTCCTGGCGCAGGGATTCCGGCAGTATCCGGTAGTCGCCCGGGCGCTTCGCATTGGCAATTTGCCCCGCCAGCAAAACGTCATCCATGACAAATGCAACAGCCCGGTCATCGGCCATCAGCAGGAAAGCCTCTGCGTGATCCTTGCCGTAGATTTCCTTGACCTGTATGTTTTTCGCTTTTTCGTAAGCCTTGAGCAGCGGTACAGAGGTCGTACCGGAAGTAGTCGATACGGTCTTGCCATTCAGGTCGGCAATGGTATTGATGCCAGAGCTTTTCTTCACTGCGGCAGTCACATTGATCACGAAGTAAGTCGGGCCGAATGCGACCTGTTGCTGACGTGCGGTCGAATTGGTAGTCGATCCGCACTCCAGATCGATCGTACCGTTTTGCAGCAAGGGAATGCGGTTGCTGGAAGTGACCGGCTGCAAGGCCACCTTAAGCTTGGGCAATTTGAGATCCGCCTTGAGCGTGTCGACTATCTTCATGCAGAG
>NZ_JAUSME010000077.1 GCF_030645555.1 Herminiimonas sp. | reverse complement strand
TGAGCCACCAGCGCGTGATGGAATTGCGTGACGAAGCGGGCATGGTCTTGCTGTGCGGACGTTACGAAGCAGTGGACCAGCGTTTGCTGGATCGCTGCGTGGATGAAGAAATCAGCCTTGGCGATTTCGTGTTGTCCGGTGGCGAACTGCCGGCGATGGCGCTGATGGATGCAGTGATACGGCAGTTGCCGGGCGTGCTGAATGACGAGGCGTCGGCCACGCAGGACAGTTTTGTGCATGGCTTGCTGGATTGCCCGCATTACACGCGGCCGGAAGTGTATGAAGGCGTGCCGGTGCCGTCGGTCCTGCTGGGCGGGCATCATGCCGAGATCGTGAAATGGCGGCGCGAACAATCGCTGCGCAACACGGCGGCAAGGCGGCCGGAATTGATCGGGCAGGCGCGGGCGGCGGGATTGCTGAGCGCTGCCGATGAAAAGTTTCTTCGCAATCTGCCGAAGGCAGTTGCGTGAAGTGTGCATGCAGGCATGTTGCCTGCATGAGTCAACCCCATCCTCTACCGGGCATGATGAAGTCGATAACGGCGCCGGCAAGATGGTTACAGGAGTGAAAAATGGACTTGATCCAGCAACTTGAGCAGGAAGAAATTCAACGTCTGGGACGCACCATCCCTGATTTCGCACCCGGCGACACTGTCATCGTGAGCGTGAACGTTGTTGAAGGTACCCGCAAGCGCGCCCAGGCTTATGAAGGCGTGGTGATTTCCCGTCGCAACCGCGGCCTGAATTCCAACTTCATCGTCCGCAAGATTTCGTCCGGCGAAGGCGTCGAGCGTACGTTCCAGCTGTATTCCCCGCTGATCGCGTCGATCGAAGTCAAGCGTCGCGGTGACGTCCGTCGCGCCAAGCTGTACTACTTGCGCGAGCGTTCGGGCAAGTCGGCTCGTATCAAGGAAAAGCTGCCTGCCCGTCGTGTCAAGGTCGCGGCAAAGTAAGCAAGCCGGTTCCGGTCAAGAGCCCGCGACAACAGTCGCGGGCTTTTTTTTGGCCAGCAGTCCTTCAGGAATGAATTGTTGCGCTGCCTTATAATGGATTTTTACCTTCTCATCCTGCGCCCGCAGGCATGAACGAGAACACGTGGCAAAACTGCAATTCGATCCCAAGGCCCTGCCTGTCGATTCCTATGCCGGCGAATCGGCGGTCCTGTCCGGTCGCCTGACCATGGAGGGATTGCGTGCCCATTTTGCCAGTCCACCCTTGTGGCAGCCCGAGGTCACCGATGAGCACAGGCAGCGGGAGGCAGGCGCAAAGCACACGCCGGCATCGGTGCTGATGCCGGTCGTCGTTCGCCCGCAAGGCCTGACCATGCTGTTGACCCAGCGCACCGACCACCTGACCCACCATAGCGGACAGGTCAGTTTGCCCGGCGGGCGCGCCGAAGCCGAGGATGCTTCCGCCATCGAGACAGCGCTGCGCGAGGCCGAGGAAGAAGTCGGCCTGCAACGCAAGCATGTGGAAGTGGTCGGGACGCTGCCCGACTATTTCACTGGTACCGGTTATCGGGTGACGCCGGTGGTGGGCCTGGTCCACCCGCCGATCGACCTGGTCGCCGACCCATTCGAGGTGGCAGAGATATTCGAGGTGCCGCTGGCATTCCTGATGGATGGCATGAACCACCAGCGCCGCACCCTGGAACTGCCGGGCGGAAGCGGGCAGCGCACCTTCTACGCCATGCCCTACGACCGCTTTTTCATCTGGGGCGCGACAGCAGGCATGCTGCGCAACCTGTTCCATTTCCTGCGGACCTGACGGTGCCGCAACGACCTCGGCTGGCAGGGCGGGAGCAGTCCCGGTTTGATTCCGGCCCCTCGCTGGGTTATCGTATCGTTCGTTCCACCCTGAAACCGACCTGATGACCTTCTTCTCCATACTGATCGCCCTGCTGATTGAGCAACTCAAGCCGCTGCGTGCCGACAACCCGGTCTATAACGCGGTGAAGCTGCTGGCGACCAAAGTGGAGGGCGGATTCAATGCCGGCATGCGCGAGCACGGCCGGCTCGGATGGTTCGTGATGGTCGGGGCGCTGATCGTGCCGACCATCCTCGTGTACTGGATCTGCGCGCGCATCAGCCCTCTGCTGGCGCTGGCCTGGAACATACTGGTGGTCTACCTGACGCTGGGACTGCGCCACTACAGCCACTACTTCACGTCAATCCAGCTGGCGCTCAACAGCGGCGATGTCGACAGTGCCCGCACCCTGCTGGCGGAGTGGACCAAACAGGACACCCGGGGGCTGGAGATCGGCGAGATTTCGCGGCTGGCGGTCGAAAAAGCGCTGGTCACGACCCATCGCAGCGTTTTTGGTGTGTTTTTCTGGTTCCTGATGCCGCTCGGGCCGGCGGGCGCAGTGCTGTACCGGGTGTCGGAGTACCTCTCCCGTGCGTGGAACGAGCCCGACCATATGCAGAACGAGGCTTTTGGCCGCTTCGCAGCCCAGGCTTATTACTGGATCGACTGGGTGCCGGCACGCCTGACGGCTGCCGCCTTCGCAGTGGTCGGCAATTTCGAAGATGCTGTTTATGCATGGCGCAATTTTGCCCATCGCTGGCACGACGAGACCATGGGAATCATCCTGTCGGCGGGCGGCGGCGCCATGGGCGTACGCTTGGGTAGCCCTGCCGAAAATGCGACGGCTTTGCTGCCCGCAGATGCCACTGTCATCGACTCGATTGACGTGGAAGCGGACGTGCTTCCCGGTGATGAGCCCTCGCCCCGGGCATTGCAGAGCACGGTGGGGCTGGTCTGGCGCGCGCTCTTGCTATGGATGTTGCTCCTGCTGCTGCTGTCGCTCGCGGTCTGGCTGGGCTGATCCTTTCCC
>NZ_JAUSME010000076.1 GCF_030645555.1 Herminiimonas sp. | reverse complement strand
CAGCGCAGCATCCGGCACCTGGGCACCGTAGATGGAACGAGCCAGGCGGAGCTTGGTCCGTGTGCCGAAACTCAGTTGATCCGGCGCCACCGCAAATGTCAGATAGACCCGGGCAGCGTAATCGTCACCGGATTTTCTGGTCATGTCGGCGGCAGCAACAGGTGCATCAATCCGCCACTGCCAGCACAAGACAGGCGTTTTTTTCAGGTCGACCGTGACCGGTCGACCGAGCAAGGCCATGCTCTTGTTTGCCTTTGCCTCGATGGCAAGCACACCGTCCCATTTGCGGATTCCGTATTGGGTCGGCGGCACGCGCTGGTCGAGCTGTTCGATTTTCCACGGGGCCGGAATTGCGATATCGGTCTCGCTGAAACGCCCAACCCAGAGCGAATCAGCCGCGGCTGCGAAGGGAATGCCCATCCCAAGCAGGCAGGCCAGGAAACGACAAGAACTGGCCCGCGTAATGAGCGCAAACAGGCTGGTTTTCTTCATGATCGACATCTGGTTTACCCCCGGCGCCAGTGATGGAAACGTTCGACCCATGCCAGCAACTTCTGCGGCGCATGCGCTTTCTTCCAGTTGCCGGCGACGTACTTGTTGGCCTCGGCCAGCGTCGGGTAGATGTGGATGGTGCCAAGGATCTTGTTGAGACCAATGCCTTGCTTCATGGCCAGGACGTATTCGGCGATCAGGTCGCCGGCATGTTCGCCGACGATGGTAACGCCGAGGATCTTGTCCTTGCCCGGCACCGTCAGCACCTTGACGAAGCCATGCGCTTCACTATCGGCAATCGCCCGATCAAGGTCGTCGATCCCGTAGGTCGTGACCTCGCAGGGAATGCCTTTTTCCCTGGCTTCCAGTTCATTCAGGCCGACACGGGCGACTTCAGGCTCAACGAAGGTGGCCCACGGGATTACCGAATAGTCGGCCTTGAATTTCCTGAACGGGTCAAACAGCGCGTTGACTGCGGCATACCAGGCCTGGTGGGCCGCGGTATGCGTGAACTGGAAAGGACCGGCAACGTCGCCGGCGGCGTAAATATTCGGGTAATTGGTTTGCAGGAACTCGTTGGTATCAACGGTGCGACCGGTCGGGATACCCAGCTCTTCCAGCCCGAAGCCCTTCAGATTGGCGGCGCGCCCGACGGCAACGAGTACGGCATCGAACGGAATCCGGACATCCTGTCCTTCGCATTCGGCAATCAGCAGCTTCTCTCCGTTCTCGACAATGAACTGCCTGGCCCGGTGATTGACGAGTACGTCAATCCCTTCCGCACGGAAACGCCGGGTGACCAATTCGGAAACTTC
>NZ_JAUSME010000069.1 GCF_030645555.1 Herminiimonas sp. | reverse complement strand
CCGCTGCAGATCGTGAGTGGTATTGTCGAGCGTCGGCACACATTGCCGATTCTGGCCAATATCCTCATTCGCTAGGATGGCGAACGCGTTTCTTTCCTGTCGACCGACATCGAAGTGCAGATCACTACGCATGCGCAAGTCGGCAGCGGCAATGAAGTTGCATCGACCACGGTAGCCGCACGCAAGCTGCTCGACATCCTGCGCGCGTTGCCGGATTCCGGCGATGTATCGCTGACGCTGTCGAACAAACGCATGACCGTGCAATCGGGCAAATCGCGCTTCGCCTTGCAAACGCTGGCAGCAGAAGAATTCCCTACCGTTGCGCAAGCCGAGCATTACAACGCCAAAGTCACGCTGCCGCAAAAGACCCTGAAGCACCTGTTCAACATGGTGCACTTCTCGATGGCGCAGCAAGACATACGTTATTACCTGAACGGCTTGTTGCTGGTCGTCGATGGCAAGAACGTCATTGCCGTGGCGACCGACGGTCACCGTCTGGCGTTTTGCCAGGTAGCGACCGAGCAAGAGTTTGCCCGCCAGGAAGTCATCATCCCGCGCAAAACCATCATCGAATTGCAGCGCCTGCTGGAAGAAAACGACCAGCCCGTCGACCTCGAAATCGCCAACAGCCAGGTCAAGTTCACCTTCGGCGATATCGAACTGATCTCCAAGCTGGTAGAAGGCAAGTTCCCTGATTACACGCGCGTCGTGCCTAAGGGTTACAAGAACAACTTCACGATAGGCCGCGATGCCTTGCTGCGTTCGCTGCAGCGCGCCGCGATCATGACGTCCGACAAGTTCAAGGGCGTGCGTTGCATCATGAGCCCGGGCAGCATGAAGATCAGCTCGACCAATGCCGACCAGGAAGAAGCGGTCGAAGAAATCGAAATCGATTACGGTGGAGATAGCGTCGATATCGGCTTCAACGTCACCTATCTGCTCGATGTATTGAACAACCTCAAAGGCGAGAGCATCAACATCGCCCTGGGTGACGCCAATTCATCCGCGCTGATCACGGTGCCGGAGAATCCGGACTTCAAATACGTCGTCATGCCGATGCGTATTTGATCCGCAGCAAGACAGCAGCAATAGGGGCAAAACGCTTTAAAATCAGTGTTTTGCCCCCATATACTTGATAGTGGCAAAGAGATAAAAGAAGCTGGGTAAAGCAGCAAGCCCACTTCCCTGTCATTCCCGCGCAGGCGGGAATCCAGAACCGCCGGCAGCAAGACAGACCGGGCCGGAAGTTTCAAAAGCAGTCGATGCAATAAACAGCATGAAGTTCATGCATCAGTTTCAAGCAGTTTTATTAGCAG
>NZ_JAUSME010000065.1 GCF_030645555.1 Herminiimonas sp. | reverse complement strand
AATATATGTCTAATTGCGATTTTCCATACCGGATATTCGCAAATCACATGTCTCCCCGATTTACTCAGGCATTGACCGTCAGGGTCACGTCGATATTGCCGCGCGTAGCGTTCGAGTAAGGGCACACTTCATGCGCGCGCGCGACCACCGCTTCGGCTGCTGCCTGGTCCATGCCCGGGGTGCTCACTGCCAGCGTGACCGCCAGTCCAAAGCCGCCCGCTGCATTCGGGCCGATGCCGACCGAGGCGTTGATGCTGGTGTCTGCAGGAATCGGGGTCTTCAGTGCGCCGCCGACCAGTTTCATGGCGCCGATGAAGCAGGCGGCATAGCCGGCTGCGAACAGTTGTTCAGGATTGGTGCCTTCGCCGCCTGCGCCGCCCAGTTCCTTCGGTGTCGACAGTTTGACGTCGAGCGCCTTGTCGCTGGAAACGCCACGGCCGTCGCGGCCACCGGTTGCGGTTGCATTTGCTGTGTAAAGAATTTGCATGAGTAACTCCTTGGTTGGGTGAGGGCGGCACTGCTGTACCGATGGCAATAACTATAGCGTACAATTAAATTGTACGCAATTGATTATTTCTATCGGTCCGATGGCCCCTGCCCGTGACCGCCTCAGACGTCGCTATCGAGGGCTTTGAACAGTTCGTCGCGCACGCGCGACAATTCGTCGCGCATATTGCCCAGCGTTTTCAGTTGCTGGCCGCTGGCGCACAAGACTTGCTGGGGAATCTCTTCGGCCTGCTTGCGCAGCGCCCGGCCCGCGGTCGACAGGATGATGCGCACCTGGCGCTCGTCATGGGGGTCGCGGTTGCGCGTGACCAGCCCGTTTGCTTCAAGCCGCTTGAGCAGGGGCGTGAGGGTGCCCGAATCGAGGAACAGATGGGCGCCGATGTCCTTGACCAGGATCCCGTCCTGCTCCCACAGCACCAGCATGACCAGGTACTGCGGGTAGGTCAGGCCGAGCCGGTCGAGCATCGGCTTGTAGGTCCTGGTCATGGCATGCGAAGCGGAATACAGCGCGAAGCAGAACTGGTTTTCCAGTGCCAGCATGTTGATCTTGGGCAGCTTCGCGGTGTCGTCCATTATTCGTCTACCGGAACCGTGTAATTGAGTGCCAGACGGCCGCCGTCCACGTACATGGTCTGGCCGGTCATGTAGGAAGCGTCGTCGCTGGCCAGGAACGCGGCCACCGAAGCGATTTCCTCCGGCTCGCCGCAGCGTCCGATCGGCGTGCGCGACAGGATGGTGCGGCGCGCCTCCGGGCTCGCCAGCACGGCCTTCCTGGCCAGCTCGGTCAGGATGGTGCCGGGACCGATGCCGTTGACGCGGATGCCGTGCCGCGCCAGGCCGATCGACATGACCTTGGTCAGCTGGTTGATTCCGCCCTTGGACACCACATAGGGCACCTGGTTCGGTATCGCCAGTTCGGCGTTTACGCTCGACATGTTGATGATGCTGCCGCTCTGTTGCTTGACCATTTCGCGCGCGGCCGCCTGGCTGCACAGGAACATCGATTTCAGGTTGATCCGCAGCACGCGGTCGAAGTCGTCTTCGGACAGGTCCAGGAAGTCGGCCGCGTGGGTGACGCCGGCATTGTTGATCAGGATGTCGATGCGGCCGAAAGCTTGCATGGTGGCCGCGATCATGGCGTCCACGTCGACTTTCAGGCTGACGTCGGCGGCGAAGAAGCGCGCCTGCTCGCCCAGGCTGTCGGCGACCGCCGCGCCTTCCGGCTTGATATCGACCAGCATCACGCGCGCGCCGTCCTGGATCAGGCGTTCGGCGCATGCCAGGCCGATGCCCTGGGTAGCGCCGGTGACGATGGCCACTTTTTTGTCTAGTTTCATTTCTTGCCTCCAGGCTTTTTGGAATAGCGAATTTTAACCACAGCGCGCCGCCGCTGCAGGTTTTTCTTCCAGCCCTTACAGCACGATCGGGTGATCGGGTAATTCGTTGGCGCGCGCGCCGGTTGCCGGAAACTGGCTGATCAGCAGGGTGTTGATGTGTTCCACCGCCGCCAGCGTACTGCTTTCGAACTCGCCGCGCGCGAAACCCTGCGTCATGGTGCGGCACACATCTTGCCAGGTTGCGGGGTCGATCTTGCGGCCGATCCCGCGATCGACCACGATATCGACCTTGTGCTCGGCCAGGTTGACATACACCAGTACGCCGCAATTGTCTTCGGTATCCCACACGCCGTACTCGGCGAACAGGGCAATGGCGCGCTGGCGGTTGCTCATGTCGGACCAGATGGCCTCGGATGGCATGGAATTTTCGACGATCAGGCGCAGCTCGCCGCGGTGGCGCTGCTCGCCGGCCGTGATGGCGGCGCCGATTTTCTCCAGCGTGGCGCTGGGGAATGCGCGCCGGCCGACGGCGGCGGTCGTGCGCCAGTGGCGCCACGCCCGTTTCAAACGATCAGCAAAAGAGCTTGCCATTACCAGTCTCCCGAGGCGCCGCCGCCGTCAAAGCTGCCGCCGCCACCTGAAAAACCACCGCCGGAGAAGCCGCCGCCACCGCCGCCGCCCCTGCTGCCCAGGCTGCCGAGCGCGCTGCCGATGATGAAGCCGGTCGCGCCGCTGCCCCAGCCGCCACGGCCCAGGCGCGACGAGCGGCCCGAACGCAATGTGTTCATGAGAATGATCGCGCCGATGAATAGCAGCGGCCACAGCAAGCTGCCGCCGGACGCTTCCTGGTCCTGCGCCTTGCCTTCCGGCGGCGCGGGAAACTGTTCGGCGTTGAGCAGGGTTGCAATGGCCCCGACCCCGGCCACCAGGCCCTCGTAGAATTGCTTCTGCTGGAAGTGGGGCGCGATCACGTTGGTGAGGATGCGCTTGGACTGGGCATCGGTCAGCACGCCCTGCACACCGCGGCCGGCTTCGATGCGCAGGCGCCGCATGGCGCTGGTGTTCTCGGGCGCCACAAGCAGCAGCACGCCATCGTCGACGCCCTTGCGGCCGAGTTTCCAGGCGTCGGCCACGCGGATGCTGTACTGCTCGATCTGCTCCGGCGCGGTGCTCTTGACAGTCAGCACCGCGATCTGGCTGCCGGTGCGCTCTTCATAGTCGGTCAGCACGGCTTCGAGCTTGCCGCGCTGTTCTTCGGTCAGCATGCCGGCCTGGTCGACCAGGTGCGCGCTCAGCGGCGGCACCGGCACCAGCTGGGCCTGCGCCTGGCCGGCAAAGGCCAGCACCAGCACGGCGGCCCACAGGATGCGCATGACCGTCATATTACTTGCCGAAGTTGACGGCCGGGGCGGTCGAAATCGCTTTTTCGTTGTCCACCGTGAACACTGGCTTGACGTCGTAGCCGAACATCATCGCCGTCAGGTTGGTCGGGAACTTGCGGATCTGGACGTTGTAGTCCTGTACCGCCGCGATGTAGCGCTGGCGCGCCACGGTGATGCGGTTCTCGGTGCCTTCCAGCTGCGACTGCAGCTCGGCGAAGCGGGCGTCCGCTTTCAGGTTGGGATAATTTTCGGACACTGCCATCAGCCGCGACAGCGCGCTCGACAGTTCCCCCTGCACCTGCTGGAACTTCTGGAACGCTT
>NZ_JAUSME010000057.1 GCF_030645555.1 Herminiimonas sp. | reverse complement strand
CTGCTCGACCGGCCCGCCGGGCACGAACTGGATCACGGCAAACGTGATCGCCACCACGCCCAGCAGCGTCGGCAGCATCAGCAACACGCGCTTGATTATGTACGACCAGATATTCATCGCTGCATCCTCATCTTGCTTTCTGTTCCCACCACGTTGAAATCACGTAGGGATCGGCCTGATAGTAAAGCGGCGGCTGCGACGGAATGCCGAAGCGATCCCGATACGCGACCCGGTGCGTGGCCGAATACCAGTGCGTGACCACGATATGCTTGTGCAGCAACACGCGATCGAGTGCGCGCGCGGCCGCCACCATTTTCCTGCGGCTGTCGGCCGCCACCAGGGCTTCGACCAGGCGATCAACCGCGGCATCCTTCAAGCCCCATGCATTGTTCGAACCTTTTTCATCCGCCGCCCTGGAGCCGAACATGTCGAACATTTCATTGCCGGGACTGCTGACATCGGGGAAACGCACGCTGGTCATATCGAAATCGAACTCTTCCATGCGCTTTTGCACCAGCGCGTAATCGGCCGTGCGTTGCGTGACCTGTATGCCGAGCTTTTGCAGATTGCGCACATAGACGCTGATCACGCGCGACAAGGCAGACTGGTCATCCATGATTTCAAATGCAAACGGCTCACCCTGCGCATTGCGCAGCGCGCCATCGCGATAAGTCCAGCCAGCCTGGCGGAACAGCTCGACAGCTTCGAGCAGGTTGGCGCGCAGCGAGCGCGGTGCATCGGTGCGCGGCGGTACCGGCGCCGGGCCGAAGACAACCGGATCGAGCTTGCTGCGCATCGGCTCCAGCAGCGCCAGTTCATCGGCGGAAGGCAAACCGGTCGCCGCCATCGCACTGTTATTGAAGAAGGAATAGATACGCTTGTAGGCGCCAAAGAATAATTGCCGGTTCATCCATTCATAATCAAGCGCCAGGCCGAGCGCGCGACGTACCCGCACATCCTGGAATTGCGGCCGCCGCAGGTTCATCACAAAGCCCTGCATGCCGGCGCCGTTGGAATGCGTCAGTTCGCGCTTGACGATTTCACCGCTGGAAAATTTCGGCCCCTTGTAGCTGCGCGCCCAGTTCTTGGCGCTGTACTCGACCACCAGATCAAACTCGCCGGCCTTGAACGCCTCCAGCCGCGCCACATCATCCTTGTAGAAGCGGTAATTGATACGCGCGAAATTGAACGTTCCTTTACGCGACGGCACATCCCGGCCCCAGTAATTTGCATCCAGTCTGTAGCTGATGGAGCGACCTATGTCGTAGCGATCGATCAGATAGGGGCCGCTGGCAATCGGCGGCGTCAGCTGGATCTTGTCGAAGTCGGTGCCGGCCGCCCATTTGCGCGAAAACACCGGCACGCCGCCGACAATCAGCGGCAGCTCGTGATTGAGCGACTTGAAATCGAAACGCACGGTGCGCTCGTTGAGCACCACGCATTGCTTGATTTCGGCAAAGATGGACTTGAATTGCGGCGCACCTTTGGCAACCAGCGTGTCATACGAATACTTGACGTCGGCGGCCAGCACCGGATCGCCATTATTGAAGCGCGCCTTGGGATTCAACCTGAAAGTCATAGACATGCGGTCCGGCGCCAGCACCATGTCTTCAGCCAGCAAACCATACATGGTCGCCACTTCATCGGAAGAATTGACTGCCAGAGTCTCGAACATCAGGTTGGATACACCGGCGGCCACCACGCCCTTCATCGAGTAGGGATTGAATTTATCGAAGCTGGTGCGGCGATCCGGGTTGGCGAGAAACAGTTCTCCACCCTTGGGAGCATCAGGATGCACATAATCGAAATGTGTATAGCCGGCTGGATATTTGGGCGTGTCGTAAAGAGAGAAGGCGTGGGCGGCAAAGGCAGAACCAGCTGGCGAGAGTAAACAGAGCAGCAAAAAAGATAGGAGTGATTTAGCCATGCGCCTGTCGTTGGTAGTCATTATCGTCGTTGATCGTCATTAGATACGTTGACGTTCCGGCTATTCTACAGAATCACCCACGCCATAGAACAAAGCACTGAACAACCACAACAAAGCAGTCAAAAAACCAGAGAATTGCCACAAAAGTTGCTGTCACGCCGGCTAGCCCCTACAATCTTGCCCATTCCATCCATTTCCGAAGAACCACTGGAGTCGTTCATGGCATTCTTGCAAGGCAAAAAAATCCTCATCACCGGTTTGTTATCGAGCCGCTCCATCGCCTACGGCATCGCCAGCGCTTGCAAGCGCGAAGGCGCCGAACTCGCATTCACCTATGTAGGCGAGCGTTTCAAGGACCGCATTACCGAATTCGCCAAAGAATTCGACAGCAAACTGATTTTCGATTGTGACGTCGGCAGCGATGAACAGATCAATGCCTTGTTTGCCGATCTGGGCAAATCCTGGGACCATCTCGACGGCCTGGTGCATTCAATCGGCTTTGCGCCGCGCGAAGCCATCACCGGCGATTTCCTTGAAGGCCTGTCGCGCGAAGCGTTCCGCATCGCGCACGACATTTCAGCTTACAGCTTCCCTGCGATGGCCAAGGCGGCACTGCCTATGCTCAAACCGGGCTCCTCGCTGCTGACACTGACCTATCTGGGTTCGGTGCGCGCCACGCCTAACTACAACACGATGGGGCTGGCCAAGGCCTCGCTCGAATCCAGCGTGCGCTATCTGGCGGAATCGCTGGGCAGCAAGGGTGTGCGCGTCAACGGCATTTCAGCCGGACCGATCAAGACGCTGGCAGCATCCGGCATCAAGGATTTCAGCAAGCTGCTGGGCATCGTCGCCGCGCATGCGCCGCTGCGCCGCAACGTAACGATAGAAGACGTCGGCAATACCGCCGCCTTCATGCTGTCCGATCTGGCAGCCGGCATCACCAGCGAAATCACTTACGTCGATGGCGGTTTCTCGCACGTGATGTACGCGCCTGAGGCAGAGTAAGCACGACAGCAATATTTCAGGCACGCTTGCCGCAGGGAGCACTTCCCCCTGCTGCAAGCGGCAGCCACACTGCCTCACTGCTGGTTTGAGCCCTTCCCGGGTCTTGATTTCACGATATCTTTTTGTCTACACATGTCAAGCGCATCATCCCAGCCTGCCGCCCGCCGGCAAAACTGCTGGACATAACACCAGTTATCCATTACTATGCGCGCAGTGCTTTGCAACATGCATCGCACTTTGCAGCATCGCGAACCGTTAGCATTAACGATAAAGCCCCCCGCCTTCTGGTGTTGAATTTCATACACCGTCCCGGCGCAAAGCTTTTGTGCCGAAATCTCTAAGAGTTTTCCCAGCTGTTTCTGTTTCGTTGGTTGGCGTTGCATCCTTGCGCACTTCGCAGTCTTCATCACGGACACAATCCGTCATGCATGCTGCAGCGCTGACATTACGAAAGAAAAAATGACATTTGAATCACTAGGCCTCCACGCGTCCATCATCAAGGCATTGACGGAATCTGGCTATACCGCTCCTACCGGCGTGCAAGCGCAAGCCATTCCTGCCGCGATCGAAGGTCGCGACATGATGGTTTCGTCGCAAACCGGCTCCGGCAAGACGGCGGCATTCATGCTGCCTGCGCTGCACAAATTCGCAGTCCAGTCCGAACAACAGCAACCTGAAGCCGGCAGAACGCCGAATCAGGAAGCACAATCGGCACGCTCACGCGGCGATCGTCCACGCTTCAAGGCTGCCCAGCCAAAAATGCTGGTGCTGACCCCGACCCGTGAACTCGCCCTGCAAGTCACCACTTCGACCGACAAATACGGCGCGTTCATGAAACGTGTCAAAGCCGTGTCTATCCTGGGTGGCATGCCGTATCCAAAACAGATGCAATTGCTGGCCAAGAATCCTGAAATCCTGGTTGCTACGCCTGGTCGTTTGATCGACCACATGGAATCGGGCAAGATCGATTTCTCGGAACTGCAGATCCTCGTACTCGACGAAGCTGACCGCATGCTGGACATGGGTTTCATCGACGACATCGAAAAAATCGTTGCTGCCACACCGGAAAGCCGTCAAACCATGCTGTTCTCGGCCACGCTCGACGGCATGGTCGGCAACATGGCAAAACGCATCACCAAGGACGCGCTGATCATCCAGATCGCCGGTTCAGCTACCAAGCATGAAAACATCAAGCAATGCGTACACTTTGTCGACGATCTGTCGCACAAGAATCGCCTGCTCGATCATCTGCTGCGTGACGAAACAATGGATCAGGCTGTCGTCTTCACCGCCACCAAACGCGATGCCGACACGATCGCAGATCGTTTGAACATCGCCGGTTTCGCTGCTGCCGCACTGCATGGCGACATGCATCAAGGCGCACGTAACCGTACGCTGGACAGCCTGCGTCGCGGTCAAGTGCGCGTGCTGGTTGCAACCGACGTTGCCGCACGCGGTATCGACGTTCCTGCCATCACTCACGTGTTCAACTACGACTTGCCCAAGTTCCCGGAAGACTACGTCCACCGCATCGGCCGTACCGGTCGTGCCGGCCGTAACGGTCTGGCGGTATCGCTGGTCAATCATGCAGAAGGCATGAACGTCAAGCGCATCGAACGCTTCATCAAGCAATTGATCCCGGTCGAAGTGATTGAAGGTTTCGAGCCTAAGCGCACTGCATCGGCACCACGCTCGAACCACAAACCAGGCGGCTGGAAACCAGGCGACAACCGTGGCAACGCGGCCAAGCCAGGTCAACGCACCTTCAGCAAACCGAATGCACCACGCAACGATGGCGGCGGCTACAACAAAGGTCCCCGCACCAGCGATGCAGGCGGCGCAACACGTCGTCCTTTCGGCGAGCGTTAATAGCTGATTGATGGCTCATTGAGCCTCAAGCTTGAAACAAAAATACCGGGCCAGCAATGGCCCGGTATTTTTTTGTGCTCCGACCAGCGAAATATCGATCGGGACGGTAAAAATTGTAAGAATCTGCATAAGTTGCTGACACTGTCAGGACCTGCGGTATATTGTTGACTGCATTGCCAACCGGGAGAATCATTGATGAAACATTTAATTATCGGCGCCGCCATACTGATCAGCACTGCTGCCGCCTTGCCGTTGCAGGCAATAGCCCAGGTCAGCATCAATCTCAATATCGGCACCGAACCACCGCCGCCACGCCACGAACGCGTGCCAGCGGCGCGTAGCGGCTACATCTGGGCGCCTGGCTACTGGAACTGGGATGGCCATACCCACATCTGGTCCGCAGGGCATTGGGAACGTGCACGCCCCGGCTATATCTATGAGCGCCCGGAATGGCATCAGGACAATGGCCAATGGAATTTGAATAAAGGCGGATGGAAGCCGGGCAATGGCAAGAATAATGGAAAAGGCTATCACTGCCCTCCAGGCCAGGCCAAAAAAGGCAACTGCTAAGCATTAAAAGACGGTGCGCTTGCATAAGCACGCACCGTCGTCCTGCATGAAAATGCCTGCGCCATGACGCGCAAGTGCAGCATCCACTCGACATCTGATGAAGTTCAGGCAAACGCCTGACGAACTGGCATCCCGGCAGACTCCCATCGCACTACATTTCCAGGCAAGTCCGGACCGGCTACGCAAAAACAATTGAACAGCCGCGGCGTATAATCACGCACATTCCCAGCGCATTAGTCAGGTTCTTCCAGCATGGCGACGCGACATGCCGCCATGACTGGCCGCGCTGGCACCCACTCTCGCTGTAAATCTGAAAGTTCATCATGACCACCAACACGCCGATCAAACTCACTTCCTTTTCGCACGGTGGCGGTTGCGGCTGCAAGATTGCGCCGGGCGTGCTGGCTGACATATTGAAAAATTCAAGCGGTTTCCCGGTTCCCAAGGAGTTGATGGTCGGTATAGAGACTTCCGACGATGCCGCGGTCTACAGGCTCAATGACGAGCAAGCCTTGATCGCAACGACCGATTTTTTCATGCCTATCGTCGATGATCCTTACGATTTCGGCCGCATCGCAGCGACCAATGCAATCTCCGACGTCTACGCGATGGGCGGCACGCCTATCATGGCGCTGGCGCTGGTCGGCATGCCGATCAATCAATTGCCGATTGAAGTCATCGGCCAGATCATCAAGGGCGGCGAATCGATTTGCGCAGAAGCCGGCATACCGATTGCAGGCGGCCACACGATAGATTCCGTCGAACCAATATATGGGCTGGTTGTACTCGGACTGATACATCCATCGAAGGTCAAGCGCAATGCCGATGCCAGGGCGGGCGACAAGCTCATCCTCGGCAAAGGGCTGGGCGTGGGCATCCTGTCGGCCGCCTTGAAAAAGGAAGCGCTGGATGCCGATGGTTATGCCACGATGATCGCCAATACAACCAGACTGAACAAACCCGGCATGGCCCTGGCCAAGCTTGACGGCGTGCATGCACTCACCGATGTCACCGGCTTTGGCTTGCTGGGGCACCTGCTTGAACTTGCGCGCGGCGCCGGGCTTACTGCAAAGTTGAACATGCCGCAGATTCCACTCTTGCCCAAGGTACAGCAGCTGGCAGAACAAGGTTGCATCACCGGCGCCTCCGGTCGCAACTGGGACGCTTATGGCCATGATGTAATGCTGGACCCAGCCATCACGCCGGTGCAACGCGCGTTGCTGAGCGATCCCCAAACATCTGGCGGCTTGCTGGTTGCATGCGACCCGGCGACAGTCGACGAAGTGCTGGCCTTGTTCCGGCAGCAGGGTTTTGCCGATGCGGCAGTGATAGGCGAAATGGTGGAAGGTGCAGCAAGCATCACCGTTACAGTGTGATCGGTGCGGCTGCCAGCGGCAAAATACAGGCTTGATCCTTGTTGTCCAGACCCAGGCTGCGATGCCCGAGCCAGGCGGCAGGGTCTTGACTGTCATGCAACGCCAGCCCCGCCGGACTTGACAGTCCAGCCTCGCTTCGCCTAAAGTTACCTATGTTTTACGCAAACCACATCCCTTCCGCACCATCGCACATCGCTGGCACCCTGCTATCGACGCTGCTATCGCTACTACCAGCCTAGTATCGATTCCCTTTGCTTGTACGCAGCACCGTTACACACACCACGCAGTAAAAACCAGGTTAGTCGCAATCATCATGCATATACAGTCGAGTCCAGCAGTACGCATTCAGGGCGGTTTGAACGCCGGGATGGCATGCGCTCGCACACTGGATTTGCTACTGCTACCGATCGGTTTCCTGACCTAGCGCATGTGGCAGTCAGGCAGCCTTCCCGCCACAACTGATGCGCTTTATTGATTACCGCTAGACCGAATAAAAGGATAGACCATGATGTTGCCCAACCCTGCCGCGAAATATCGCGCTTTTCCCCCAGTCAAACTTGCCGACCGCACGTGGCCGAACCAGGTAATCAGCAAGCCGCCGATCTGGATGAGTACCGATTTGCGCGATGGTAATCAGGCGCTGATCGAACCGATGAGCCCGGAAAAGAAATTGCGCTTCTTTGAAATGCTGCTGAAGATAGGCGTCAAGGAAATCGAAGTGGCCTTCCCGTCGGCCTCGCAAACCGATTTCGATTTCGTGCGCAAGCTGGTCGAAGAAAAGCGGATTCCGGATGATGTGACGATAGAAGTGCTGACGCCGGCGCGGGAAGACTTGATACGCCGCACTGTCGATTCGGTGCTGGGTACGCGCCGCGCGATCGTCCACATGTATAACGCAACCGCACCTTCGTTCCGCCGCATCGTCTTCAACATGTCGAAAGAAGAAGTAAAAGCACTGGCCGTCGCCGGCACCAGACTGATCCGCGAGCTGACCGATGCGCACCCGGAAACCGAATGGGTATTCCAGTATTCGCCGGAAGCCTTCAGCATGACCGAACTCGATTTTGCGAAGGAAATCTGCGACGCCGTCTCCGAAGCATGGCAGCCTACGCCGCAACGCAAGATGATCATCAACCTGCCCGGCACGGTGGAAGCCAGCACGCCGAATGTATATGCCGACCAGGTCGAGTGGATGCACCGCAATCTGGCGCGCCGTGACGCCATCCTGATCAGCGTGCATCCGCACAATGACAGGGGTTGCGCAGTGGCGGCGGCCGAACTAGCCGTGATGGCCGGCGCCGATCGCATCGAAGGCTGCCTGTTCGGCAATGGCGAACGTACCGGCAACGTCGATCTGGTCACGCTCGCGCTTAATCTCTATTCGCAGGGCATAAACCCGGGACTGGATTTCTCCGACATCGATGCTGTTCGCCAGTGCGTGGAAGAGTGCAACCAGATAGCCGTGCATCCGCGTCATCCGTATGCCGGCGACCTGGTGTACACGGCGTTTTCCGGTTCGCACCAGGACGCAATCAAGAAAGGCTTTGCGAAGCAGCAGGCCGATGCGATCTGGGAAGTGCCCTACATGCCGGTCGACCCGGCCGATCTCGGCCGCAGCTACGATGCGGTCATCCGCGTCAACAGCCAGTCGGGCAAAGGCGGCATGACTTATTTGCTGGAGCAGGAATACGGCCTGGTCTTGCCGCGCCGCCTGCAGATCGAATTCAGTCGCGCAGTGCAGCGCGTCACCGATGAAACCGGCGGCGAAGTCGCCGCCAGGGACATACACACGATCTTCAACAATGAATACCTGAATGCCATCACGCCCTACCAGTATCGCAACCACCACATCGATGAGTCGCAGGGCAATGGCACTGTGCATATCCGGGTCGAACTCGAGAGAGACGGTCAGCCGCTGTCGCTGCAAGGCACAGGCAACGGGCCGATAGATGCATTCGTCAATGCGCTGGGCATGGATATCAAGCTGATGGATTTTCACGAACATGCGATCGGCGCAGGGGCCAATGCCAATGCCGCAAGCTATATGGAATTACGCGTCAATAACGGTCCGACCCGATTTGGCGTCGCCATAGACGGCAACATCGTGACGGCATCGCTGCGCGCGATATTAAGTGCAGTCAATCGCGATATCGGCCTGGCAGAAAATTCCTGAACGATCTGTAGTCACGCTGCAGCCGTCATTCCGGCAACTGCTGGAATGACGGCTGCATGCAATAGCCGGCTAAAACAACTGGCGGCTGACGACAATCACGTTTGCCAGCGCAGCAATCACGATCAGCCCGCCCAGGGCGCGCGGATACCTGTACGCCAGCTTGTCCAGTGGCGTGTACATCAGATCCACATCCTTGTACGTGTGACGCAATGAAAACCAGCGGCCCGACTGCTGGTCCAGCCTGTGCAGCGCGGCAGGAAAAAATCCCAGCATCACACTTACTGCTATCGTCAGTACGCTACCTATCAGCAAGAACCACCACACGCTGCTGAATATCCATTCGGCAAAGGCGGGTGGAACTTGCAGCCTGCTACTGGCCAGCATGCCTAGCTGATGAGCATCTATACGTGTGACCAAATGCGTGATGGAGAAGATGCTGGCCACGATAAAAACCAGCGCGAACCAGCGCCTGTAGCGTTCGAAAAACGGCCAGCTGTCGCGCGGTATGGCGGCCGGCTTGAGGGCGCGCCGGAATGAGACCCACTGGTTCATCCTGTCGCAAAAATAGAATACGCGCGAACTGAAACAAACCAGGCCGATGCCAATCGCGACGCTGAAGACGCCGCCTATAAAGAGCAACCACAGCAAGGGCGAAACCAGCAATTGCTGGGCCACGTGTGTCATCGTATCTGTCATGTTGGCTAGACTCCCGGTTGAAATGTATCCGTGAAGGAAAAAATCAGCTATCAGTCATTATATTGTCGGAACGACAAGCACAACATAGCACAGGATGCAGGCGGCGTTTTGCCTGCATGTGCGAATTTTTGACGGCAGCACCCGTTGATGGCTAGCGTGCCAGACGTATGCCGGAAAATTGCCAGCGCGCAGTTGCGGGGAAGAAATTACGGTAAGTCACGCGGCCATGCCCGTGCGGCGTAACGCAGGATGAACCGCGCAGCACATATTGATTCGCCATGAACTTGCCGTTGTATTCGCCCAGGGCGCCGGCAGCCGTTTTATAACCTGGATAAGCGGCGTAACTGCTGGATGTCCATTGCCAGCACAAACCGAAAAACTGCATGTGTTCTGCCTGCGCCTCGCCTGAGGCCAGGGACTCGAGCGCGACATGCTCCCATTCCGCCTCGGTCGGCAAGCGTGCGCCGGCCCAGCGCGCATAGGCATCGGCTTCAAAATAAGATAGTTGCGTGACAGCGGCATCGGGTTCCAGCGGATGCAAACCATGCAAGCCAAACGCATGCCAGGCAGGCGATGCGCCCTCTTCGGTTTTTTGCCAATAGAGCGGCTGCGTCAATTGCAGGTTCTGCACCCAATCCCAGCCTTCCGACAGCCAGCATGACGGATTCCCGTAGCCGCCTGCCAGTACAAAAGCCAGGTATTCGCGGTTCGTTACCAGCCGCGTTGCCAGCGCATACGGTTCCAGGAACTGCCGGTGCAGAGGCAGTTCATTATCGAAACAAAAAGCCTGATCGTCATAGCCGATCTGCACCACGCCACCGCTGTAAGAGCGCCATTGCAAGGCGCCGGCTGGCGCTGGAACGGGAGGCGGCGTTTTCGCATAAGCGGGCTGCAAGGGATTGCGTGAAAACAGATGCAGCACATCGGTCAGCATCAATTCCTGGTGCTGCTGCTCA
>NZ_JAUSME010000043.1 GCF_030645555.1 Herminiimonas sp. | reverse complement strand
CGCGGCCCGAGATGGTGGACACGATGTCGGTCACCTCGACCGCCGACTTCGTCGTGCGCTCGGCCAGCTTGCGCACTTCGTCGGCGACGACGGCGAAGCCGCGGCCCTGTTCGCCGGCCCGCGCCGCTTCCACTGCGGCGTTCAGCGCCAGGATATTGGTCTGGAAAGCGATGCCATCGATGACGCCGATGATGTCAACGACCTTGCGCGACGAGGCATTGATAGAACCCATCGTATCGACCACTTGCGACACGACTGCCCCACCCTTGGCCGCGACTTCGGATGCGGATGCTGCGAGTTGATTGGCTTGCCGCGCATTATCGGCATTCTGCCTGACGGTAGAAGTCAGCTCTTCCATCGAAGAGGCGGTTTCTTCCAGCGCGCTGGCCTGTTGCTCGGTGCGCGACGACAGGTCGAGATTGCCGGCCGCGATCTCACTTGATGCAGTGGCCATGGTGTCTGTACCCTGACGGACTTCCCCCACCACTTGCGCCAGACTGTCGCGCATGCTCCTCATCGCAAACAGCAGACTGCTGCTATCGCCCGGACGGATCTTGACATCCACCGTCAGGTCACCGGCCGCGATCTCGCTGACGATATCCGCCGCGTAGCCCGGCTCACCGCCCAGCTGTTTTAGCAAACCGCGTGAAATGACCATGCCGATGGCAAACAGGATCACAGCCAGTATCAATGCGCCCAGCGAAAAATACATCAGGCGATTCAAAATCGTCGCTTCAACCGTATCTATATATATACCGGAACCGATGATCCAGCCCCAGGGTGCAAAGCCCTTGACGTATGACACCTTGGGCACTGGTTGGTCACTGCCAGGTTTGGCCCACATATAGGGAACGAATCCGGCGCCATCGGCCTTGACGACCTTGACGAATTCGACAAACAGATGCTTGCCATTCGGATCCTTGTTAGCCGACAAATCCTTGCCTTCCAGTGCCGGATTGATCGGATGCATCAGCATGCGCGGCTGCATATCATTGATCCAGAAATATTCGGTTTTACTGTAACGCAAACCCCTGATTGCCTGCATGGCCTGCTGTTGTGCCTGCACTTCCGTCAACACTCCCTTGCTCGTCAGGTCATGGTAATAAACCAGCAAGCCATGGCTTGCCTCCACGACTTGTCGCACATTACTTTTGCGTTCTTCCAGTATCAGTTTTCGTTCCGACACCAGGAACAGCGCAGTCAATGCGACTATCCCGAGTATGGCGCTGGCGGTGAATAACCCAAGTTTTTTAGCGATGCTCATCGAACGGGAATTCTGTAGTTTGGACATAAGCGCTTTCTGGTGAGGGGGACTAATTTTTTATACAGTGCAGCGAGCTTGCTCAGCCAGGCGCGGACCGGGCTTGATTTATTCCAGATTCAAGACTGCACATCATCGACACTGCCCGACATCATGACCATGACGCGACACAGATGGGCCGCGCCTTTCAATGCAGTCGGGGCCACATGCGAAGCGCCATATCGACGCCATGCAACTCCTTAACTTCCGGTATTAATGCAATATTTTTCTTGGCGCGAGCCAAATAAAGACAAGAAATTTCAAAGCCAGGGCAAGGGTGCCGCATCATTGCCAAATCTCGTATGTTGCGCGATGACCTTGCGCAAAAACGGACGCAGCATGGGTGCGAGCATGAAAAACGGCTGTCTCTCATGCGGAATTGCTGTCTCCTGCGGATATTATTGTGTTTTAAGCAAACTAAGCTGCTATTTAGAATATCTTAAGCCAAAGATAAGGCATTGACGAGAACTTTATTGGTCTTGAGCAACTTTATTGAAGACCGTTGTTTCATGATCTGCCCCTTTGATAAAAACCGTTCCAAACTGTCTATGCGCCTGCGCAAACAACCTGGTAATCACAGCCGCAATTGACGATGACACGCCTGACTATCCTTGAGTCTTGTGCTTGCACGCAGATCGACGTTGCACATCTCATCTCAAATCAAGTATCTTGATTTATTAACTTCTTCATTGCGCGCTCGATCCGGGCAATAAAAATACAAACAAGCAGCAATGACGTACCTGATCTGATGGAATAAATTACAGGCACTGCTTATGGCGGGACTGCGTCATCTGGCGACAGTCCGGATTAATGATGGGCCATGAAGCAGCGCAACTGCAGCTGACAACTTATTTTTAAACCACCATGTAAATCCACACTATGCGAACGATTTTTTTTGTATTCATATCGGTGCTGGCGTCATCGGCCTGGCCCATGGAAGCAAGCATCCAGAACACGCTGGGCATGAAGTTCGCCCTGATACCGGCCGGTGAATTCACGATGGGCAGCGATGAGTCGGCCGAGTCGCTGGCCAGATCCTATCCGCAATACGAGCGCAAGCGTTTGCAGGATCTACGCGACGAAGGCCCGGCGCACAAGGTCAGCAT
>NZ_JAUSME010000030.1 GCF_030645555.1 Herminiimonas sp. | reverse complement strand
CGTGAAGCTGGCCACCAGCCGCACCGCATCGCGCGAATTCAGGCGTTCCTTGATCTGCCCCTGGAATTGCGGATCGAGCACCTTGGCCGACAGCACAAAGGATACGCGTGCGAACACGTCTTCCGGCAGCAGCTTCACGCCTTTGGGCAGCAGCGAATGCATTTCGACGAAGCTCTTCACGGCGCCGAACAAGCCTTCGCGCAAACCGGATTCATGCGTGCCGCCATTCGAAGTCGGGATCAGGTTGACATAGGATTCGCGTACCACTGCGCCATCTTCGGTCCATGCGACTACCCATGCCGCGCCTTCGCCTTCGGCAAAACCTTCGGCATCGGCCGTTGCGTATTGCTCACCTTCAAACAGCGGGATGACGGTTTCTGCATTCGAGGCCTGTGCCAGCGATTCGGTCAGGTAGCCGCGCAAGCCCTGGTCGTATTGCCAAGTTTGCACTTCGCCAGTCTTTGCATGCACCAGCGTGACCTTGACGCCGGGCAGCAGCACGGCCTTGGAGCGCAGCAGGCGTTGCAGTTCGACTTGCGGTATGACCGATGAATCGAAATACTTTGCATCCGGCCAGGCTGTGACGCGGGTGCCGCTGCGTTTTTCATCGCGTGCGATGGCGCGCGACTTCAAGGGTTCGATGACATCGCCGCCGGAAAACGTCAATGTGTGTACGCCGTTTTCACGCCATACGGTAATTTCCAGCCGGGTCGACAGTGCATTCGTCACCGAGACGCCGACGCCGTGCAAGCCGCCGGAGAATGCATACGCGCCGCCCGAGCCCTTGTCGAATTTGCCGCCCGCATGCAGACGGGTGAAGACGATTTCTACCGTCGGCACCTTTTCTTCCGGATGCATGCCGACCGGTATGCCACGCCCGTCATCTTCAACGCTGACGCTGCCATCGGCATTCAGCGTGACGACTATATTCTTGCAATAGCCGCCCAGCGCTTCATCGGATGCATTGTCTATGACTTCCTGGATGATATGCAGCGGGTTCTCGGTACGCGTGTACATGCCGGGGCGTTGCTTGACCGGCTCCAGGCCTTTCAAGACGCGGATGGACGATTCGCTATATTCTGCAGGGGATTTTTTAGTGGCCATTCAATCGAATACGGGTAAGGAAGCCGGGTAAGCAGGCTGAAAATGTCTTTTTTATCATGGAATGAAACATGCAAAGAGTCTGCATTCTAATGAAAAATGAAGCCATGCACGTTTTAACGGTGAAATCGGATGGAAAAATGTCTGCGATTGTTAAATTAGTTTAGATTTCACAGACATTTCTGGCAATTTTTTGTTAAAAACGGTCAAATGTTAAATTAATGTTTTTAAAGCTGCGAGCCAGGTTTCCATGCCCGCAAGCGCATTACCCAGACAAAATAGGCCCGATAACGAATTTATCAATGTGTAAATGTAAATTTCGTGCCGAATATCATTTGGCGGTGTCCAACGTCCGCTAACGTTATATATAACTGCAACTCGATGTCTGCTAACTGTTTTCCTTTCGCGGTGCGCCTGCTAGGCTTCAATCAACAGGAAGCCGAAATTTTCGATGCCACTTTTGCCCTGGACCAAGGCAAGGGTTATGGCTATTTTCGTCTGGCTGAAGATAATCTGCAGGATCCCGACCTGTATATCGCCAATACAGATGATGAGAAGGCGCTGGCGGCCCTCTCTTATTTGCGTCCCAGCGTGGTGCGACCAGTGTTGCTGGTCGGTACGCCCGGTATACCATTGCCGCATGCCAGCATAGAGCGCCCGATCAGGTGGAATCGCCTGTTTTTCGCCCTCGACAATTTGATAGAAAAGCGTGCCGATGCCTTGTCGCGCCTGGAAGCCTCGGATGTGATTTCGGTGCCGGAGCGGCGTCGCCGTGATCGCACCGATGTCGATCTGAACGATCCGCCCGATTACCAGAAAATGCGCAAGGAACAGGTGCAGGGCGGTGCCGTATTGATCATAGACAGAACGCCTGCGTTCCGCGATTATCTGGCTGGTTTGCTGGCCCGTCATCAGGTGGAAGTCCTGTGGGCGCGCAGCGAGTCGGAAGCGGCCGGTGCCTGTGCGCGGGCGCCGATGGCGGTCGTGATGATCAATACCTCGGTGCCGGAAGTCGATCCCTACCGTCTGTGCATGACCATCAAGGCCACGCGGCCAGACGATAAAACGTCGGTGATCCTGCTGGTGTCGAAATCGAATGATTATGATGTGGAAAGGGCGCGCCAGGCCGGTGCGGATGGCTTCCTGACCAAGCCGGTGGCTGGCCATCATTTGCTCAATGCATTGAAGAAATTCATGCGTCTGTCGCGCTGAGGCTTGCGCTGCAGTCCAATTTCAGTAGTGTTACTTGCTCAGCGCGCGCATGCCGCGCTCCAGCCCCTCTATCGTCAGCGGATACATGCGGTTATCCATCTGCTGCCGGATGATCCCGATTGATTGCCGGTATTCCCAGATGTTTTCCGGCTCTGGATTGAGCCAGATGGCATTGGGGAAGGTCGTGGTAAAGCGCTGCAGCCATGCGGCGCCGGCTTCATCGTTGTGGAAATCGACTGCGCCGCCCGGGTGCAGGATTTCATACGGACTCATCGTTGCATCGCCGACAAATATCACCTTGGTGTCCGGCGTGTACTTGCGTAACACATCCCATGTCGCAAAGCGTTCCGTGTTCTTGCGCTGGTTGTTGCGCCACAGCTGATCGTAGACGCAATTATGAAAGTAATAGAATTCCATGTTCTTGAATTCGCTTTTCGAGGCGGCAAACAGTTCTTCGGTGCGCTGGATATGCTCATCCATCGTGCCGCCTACATCCAGCAACATCAAGACCTTGATGTTGTTCCTGCGCGCAGGCTGCATCCGGATGTCGAGGTAACCGGCGTTGTTCGCTGTGGCGCGTATCGTGGCATCGAGCGCCAGTTCATCCGGTGCGCCCTGACGTGCAAACTTGCGCAGGCGACGCAATGCGACCTTGATATTGCGGGTGCCGATTTCACGCGCGGCGTCGTAATCGCGATAGCTGCGCTCTTCCCATACCTTGACGGCGGAGCGATTGGTGCTTGCTCCGCCTATGCGTATGCCTTCCGGATTGTTGCCGCTATTGCCGAATGGCGAGGTGCCGCCGGTACCTATCCACTTGCTACCGCCTTCGTGGCGCTCTTTTTGTTCCTGCAATAATTGCTGCAGGCGTGCGGCCAGTTTTTCGTAGCCGAATTTTTCGACCAGCGCGCGTTCTTCCTCGCTCAGGTTTTTCGCGGCCCGCTTGAGCAGCCAGTCGAGCGGGATCGCTGCGTTTTCTTCAAACACGGTCGCGATGCCCTTGAAGTACAGGCCGAATGCGCGGTCGAACTTGTCGAAGTGCGCTTCATCCTTGACCAGCGTCAGGCGTGCCAGATAGTAGAAGTCGTCCAGCGATGGGCCGATGACTTCTTTTTCCAGTGCTTCTAGCAGCAGCAGAAATTCCTTGATCGAAACCGGAATTTTTGCATCTTTCAGCATGAAGAAAAAATCGATAAGCACGGCAGTCCCTGTCTTTGCGCTGCAGTTCAGCGCCTGGTGCGCGACATGTGGGCCAGGCGTTCGAACAGATGGATGTCTTGCTCGTTCTTGAGCAAGGCGCCATGCAGCGGCGGCAAGATGGCCGTGTCATCCTGACCGCGCAAGGCTGCTGCCGGTATGTCTTCTGCCAGCAATAACTTCAGCCAGTCGAGCAATTCGGAGGTCGATGGTTTTTTCTTCAGGCCGCTGACTTCGCGCACCTGGTAAAAAACTTCCAGTGCCTTGGCCAGCAATTCCTGTTTCAGATGCGGGAAGTGCACGGCGACTATCTGTTCCATCGTGTCGCGGTCGGGGAACTTGATGTAATGGAAAAAGCAGCGGCGCAGGAAGGCGTCCGGCAATTCCTTTTCATTATTCGAGGTGATGATCACGAGCGGCCGATGCGTGGCTTTGACCATCTGGCGCGTTTCATAGACATAGAATTCCATGCGGTCCAGTTCACGCAGCAAATCGTTGGGGAATTCAATATCGGCCTTGTCGATTTCATCGATCAGCAAAACGACTTGTTCGTCGGCGGTAAATGCCTGCCACAATACGCCTTTGACTATGTAGTTATCGATCACCTTGACGCGCTCATCGCCGAGTTGCGAATCGCGCAGGCGTGATACCGCGTCATATTCATACAACCCCTGCTGGGCCTTGGTCGTCGATTTGATATGCCATTGCAGCAAAGGCATGCCTAGCGCGGCAGCGACTTCTTCTGCCAGCATGGTTTTCCCGGTGCCGGGTTCCCCCTTGATCAGCAATGGACGTTGCAGCGTCAGCGCGGCATTGACGGCGAGCTTCAGATCGCCGGTGGTGACATAACTCTGGGAACCTTCGAAGCGTGTTTCTTGTCGCATGGCGGTGTCATTAACATGAAAAGAAACCGGAGTATAAGCGACAACACGGTTGCCAGCCGGTTTGCGGACGCGTAATGGATGTCCTGCTGCCGGCCCTGGAAATATTCCATTCCTCACAATAAATATAATGAAAATCTCTTTTCTCAAAATCTTTGCCGTGTGGCGCAGATTCCGTCGCGGTGCGCTCAGGCATCACACGGATCATGCGCAGTACCGGCCGCAAATAGAATCGCTGATGCGTCGCGCCGACCCGGGCGCATCGTGGCATGTGCGCGCCAACTGGATGATCGATCTGGCGGAATGGATACGACGCGAGCCTAAAGTGTCGCTGCTGGACGATGGCGAATGGCGGCGGGTCAAGTATCAGCGCATTCGTTTTTTGCTCGATTGGCTCGATGGCAATCGCGACGTCAAGCAAATCGTGCAGGCAACCTTGCGCAAGACGCTAAGGGAAGCGACCGGGCCTGAACTTTTTTCAGCCACCGGTTTGCCGCGGGAGTCTGCATTCTTTTCCGAGTTGTCCGAGCGCATGGTCAAGCTGGTGTTGCCGCGCCTGGTCGGCCAGCAGGATTTGTCTACGCTATTTACCGCAATGTTCCCGGATGAATCGGATGCCGAATTGTTGCTCGAACTCGATAGCAAAACCCTGTCGCGTCTGTGGAAACTGGGCGGCGACGATGGCATTGCGCACGGCTATCGCAAGCAGATAGATGAAGCGATGCTGTATCTGGTGACGATGGTCGTTTCAGTCGGCATCAGTCCGGCCTTCCGCCAGCGCCTGGAGCCGCACATCCCCTTGCTGGCAACGCCGTTCATGGCGCTGCGCCGCGAACTGGAAAATTACCTGATGAGCAGCGCAACAGATGAAGCGGGTTTGCGCAGCGTGCGCATGCTGATAGCGGTCTGCCAGGCGCAGACCGACCGGATATACGCGCATCTGGACGAGTACGGCGTATCGGTCGGACTGGTGTATCACGTCGAACGCATGCGCGCGCAGCTGATCCGCATCGCCCGCCTGCTGGATTTGCGCGCGGCGCCGCATGCCGAGGATGGGTCGGGCCAGGTGCAGGCGGTGCTGGTCGATCTGATCATTGCGCATCATCGCCGCTCGTCGGTACGCGAACTGGTCAATCGCAGCTTTGCCCTGCTGGCGCGCAAGATGGTCGAGCGCAATGCCCATCATGGCGAGCACTACATTGCGCGCGATAGAAGCGAATATCGCGCGATGCTGAAAGCGGCCATGTGGGGTGGTTTCATCACGGCATTTACGGCACTGGCAAAACTGGGGATTACCGGCCTCGGCATGGCGCATTTTTTCGAGGGCGTCTTCCTGTCCATCAATTTTGCGGTGAGCTTCATCATCATTTCCGCCATCGGCGGCGTGCTGGCGACCAAGCAGCCGGCGGTCACTGCACCTGCGCTGGCGGCGCAGATGGGCGAGCTGGATACGGTGGAAGGCTTGCGTGAATTGCTGGTCAAGATTGCCGCCTTGCTGCGCTCACAGGCAGCGGCGGTATTCGGCAACCTGCTGGCGGTGGCGCCTGTCGTTGCGGCCTTGTCCTTTGCCTTCCTGCTGGCATTCGGACTACCCATCATGAGCGTGGAAAAAGCCCAGGCGACCATCCATTCACTGTCCGTCATAGGCGTGACGCCGCTGTTCGCCATCTTTACCGGCTTGCTGCTGTGGCTCGCCAGCCTGATGGCGGGCTTTGCCGATAACTGGTTTGCCTTGCGCCGGCTCAAGGAATCGATCGCGCATCACAGACGTCTGGTGCATGCGCTGGGCGCACAGCGCGCTGAACGCTGGGCCAGCTGGCTGGAAGATAATGTCTCGACCATAGTCGGCAATGTTGCACTGGCCATTTTGCTCGGCATGATGCCGGTGATTGCACAGTTTTTCGGCTTGCCGCTGGATGTGCGCCATGTGACGCTGTCGACGGCGACGCTGATGGCGGCAGTCAGCAGCCTGGGCTGGGAAGTATGGACAATGCCGCAGTTCTGGCTGGCTTGTGCGGGCATTGTGGTGATCGGCTTGCTCAACGTCGGCGTGGCGTTTTCCTGTGCGCTGGCGCTGGCCTTGCGTGCCCGCGACGTGCCCACGCGGGTGCGCCGCCTGGTGTTTCGCGCGGTGCTGCGCCGTTTTACACTGACACCGACGATCTTCTTTTGGCCGGGCGGGCAGGATAATCCTGCAAGTACGCCGCAATCCCGCATGGACCCGGAGCCGGAGGAAGGGGAAACTGCAGCGTTGCGCGAGAAAGAATGAAGCAGGGCAAGGGGAGGATGCCTGACTGTCGGATACAGTACACGCCCTTGTGATTTGAACATGGACTGCTGCCTAGTCTTCAGGTAAAATCGAGCGGTTTTGGTGTGGCGAAGCAACATTTCTACTCTGTAGATGCCGTATAACGCCGTTTAACCAGCAGGTTTCGTATTTAATTATTTACATAGCTACCATGAAAAAACTCTTTGCACTTCTCGCGCTCGCGGGTGTGGCCAACATCGCTACTGCAGCGGAAATCGTTGGCGATGCCAAAGCAGGCGCCAACAAGGTGTCGATGTGTATCGGATGCCACGCTATCCCGGGTTACAAGGCGACTTTTCCGGAAGTTTATCAAGTCCCGATGATAGGCGGACAGCCTGAGAAATACATCACCAGCGCCTTGAATGCCTATAAAAAAGGCGAACGCAATCATCCATCGATGCGCGGTATTGCGAAGAGCATGTCGGATCAGGATATCGCCGATGTCGCCGCTTACTACGCGCAGCAGAAATAACGGGAGCCCATATGAAAAAAATTATTGCATTGGCTGTCGTATCGCTGTCAGCAGTTGTCTCATTCAACGCATCGGCTGAAAGCCAGATCGATGCCGGCAAAGCAGCTGCGACCAAATACAATTGCGCATCCTGCCATGGCGCGGATTTCCAGACGCCTATCGATCCAGGCTATCCAAAGCTGGCTGGTCAGCACAAGGATTACCTCAAGCATGCGCTGGTTGCATACAAGCGCGGCAATGAAGCCTCGAATGGCCGCAGCAATGCGATCATGGGCCCACTGGCCAAGCAATTGTCGGGCAAGGAAATCGAGAACATCGCTGCCTACCTGCACAGCTTGCCAACCACCCTGGTGCTGCGCAAATAAGTCGCCAAGCCAGAGTTGTTCGCAAAAAAAGCCACGGTTTACCGTGGCTTTTTTACGTCTGCAAGCGCTGTTTGCCTAGCGCCGCTTGATGCATTCGATATACGCTGCGCCGTCCGGCGGCAAGCCGTTGCGCTGCGATGCCCAGATCATCTCGCCCAGGCATTCCATGATTTGATGATGCGCTTCGTGCTCGGAATCGAGGCGGCGCGCCAGGCCGGTATAGGCGGCGCGTATGCCCGGCGGCTGGTCGATGGAAATCTGCTCGGCGATCGACAGGTGCATCGATAGATGCAGGAAGGGATTGGCCTGGCCTGATTCGACTGAATAATCCTGTGCCAGCGCAGCCTCGACATCGCCCAGCGCAGCGGCATATTCCGGATGCTGGATGACCCAGTCGCGGGCGATCGCTTCCAGCGGCGTGAGGATTTCATTGGCCTGCTGTTTGCGAAACATCTCGCAAAAAAAGCGGCGCACATCGTGTTGTGAAGGTGTGAACATGAGGACAATAAAAAAGACGGTTCGTTAAATGCAGACCGACATTGTACGTGGCTTGCAGCTGAACTGCAGCGCGTGTTTCGGCTACCATACCTGTTGTTGCTTTACCTTTATTGCCAAGATGCGGCATATCCTTGAAATCTGAAATGGAATATTCATGCTGAACCAGCAAGCACTCGAAACACTTTTTACGCATGCCCACACCAATTCCGTCTGGCTGGACAAGCCTGTCACCAATGGCCAGCTGCGTGAAATCTACGAATTGATGAAGTGGGCGCCAACCTCGATGAATTGTTCGCCGACCCGCATAGCCTTCGTCAAATCGCCGGAAGCGAAAGAGAAACTGGCGGCCTGCGTATCGGCCGGTAATGTGCAGAAGGTAAAAACCGCACCGATTACCGCCATCATCGGGATGGACATGGCATTTCCGCGCAAGCTGCCGCAATTGTTTCCGCATATGGATGCACAGGCTGTATTTGCCGGTAATGACAAACTGATAGAAGAAACAGCCTTCCGCAATTCGTCCCTGCAGGGCGCCTACTTCATCATGGCAGCGCGCGCGATCGGACTCGATTGCGGCCCGATGTCGGGTTTTGATGCTGACAAGGTGAATGCGGCTTTCTTTGTCGGCACCCAGGTGAAAGCCAATTTCATCTGCAGCATAGGTTACGGCGATCACGACAAAATAAAGCCGCGTTTGCCGCGCCTGACCTTCGAGGCAAGCTGCGCCATCGTGCTGTAAATACTGGCTGAAGACGCTTTAATAAAGCGCTTCGAGAATTACACGCCTTTGGCCGGCAGCGGCGTCTTCGCCTTGTAGTCGCACAGGTCGGCAATCACGCAATTCCAGCATTTCGGCGTGCGGGCGATGCAGGTATAGCGGCCGTGCAGGATCAACCAGTGATGCGCATCCTGCTGGAATTCCGCGGCGACAAACTTCATCAGTTTCTGTTCGACGATATCGACGTTCTTGCCGGGCGCGATGCCGGTGCGGTTCGATACGCGGAAGATGTGGGTATCGACCGCGATGGTCGGTTCGCCAAATGCGGTATTCAGGACGACGTTGGCTGTCTTGCGGCCGACGCCCGGCAATGCTTCCAGTGCTGCGCGCGTGCGCGGCACTTCGCCGCCATGTTCGGCGAGCAGTATCCGGCAGGTTTCAATGACGTTCCTGGCCTTGGTGCGATACAGGCCTATCGTCTGTATGTAGGGCATCAAGCCGTCTACGCCCAGCGCGTAGATTTTTCGCGGCGTGCCGGCATGCGGATACAGTTTGCGGGTCGCCTTGTTGACCGAGACATCGGTGGCCTGTGCCGACAGCAGCACGGCGATCAATAACTGGAATGGCGTTTGATATTCAAGTTCGGTAGTGGGGTGCGGATTGGCAACGCGCAGTCGATGGAAAATTTCGCGTCGTTTTTCTGCATTCATGAAGCATCCTTTTCCGCTTGTTCTTTCTTCAGACGCGCCCGTTCTATCGCCGCCTGGATGATCGCTTTCTTGCGCGCCTGCTCAGCCCGCTCCGCTTCCGAGGCTGGTGTTTCGGCTTGTACGGCCTGCAGCTTGGCGGCTGCCTTGGCCGCCAGTCGCGCATTGTTTTCTTCTTTTTCGCGTTGCAAACGCAGGTTGCGGAAATCGTGCATTGCGCGTGCCTGGTCAGCCTGTTCCTGCGACCAAGCATCCCAGCCGGTTTTGCCGGGTGTGACTTCAACCATCGCGATGCAATCGACCGGGCAGGGTGCCACGCACAGGTCACAGCCGGTACACAGGTCATAGACGATCGTATGCATCTGCTTGGCGGCGCCGATGATCGCATCGACCGGGCAAGCCTGTATGCACAAGGTGCAGCCTATGCACAGGCTTTCATCGATGACGGCTACCGGCCGTGGCCGTTCCACGCCATTGACTGGATTGATGGGGATGACAGGTTTGCCCAGCAGGTGCGCCAGCCTTGCCACGCCTTCGATACCGCCAGGCGGGCACTGGTTGTAACTGGCGCTGCCAGCGGCCATTGCTTCTGCATACGGGCGGCATGCAGGATAGCCGCACTTCGTGCATTGCGTCTGTGGCAGCAGGTCTTCAAGCTGGTCGGCCAGCGATTTTTGGGTGGGTGATGACACAGCGGGCGTTAAAAGGATAAAACAGGATTATCGTCTTATACGGGCCGCTGCGCCAAATAGAAAAAACAGGGCTGTTGCGTGGCGCGGAGTTTTTTAACGCGGCAGCAGTGGATCAGGATTGGCTCGCAATGAACTTGCTGATCTTGGGTTTGATGGTTTCGCGCCAGCGTCGACCCGAGAAGATGCCGTAGTGGCCGCATTCGGGCGCAGTGTAGTGCTGCTTTTTCGATTTTGGTATCGAAGAACACAAATCGTGCGCGGCTCTGGTTTGGCCGGCGCCGGAAATATCGTCGCGCTCGCCTTCTATCGTCAGCAAGGCGACTGACTTGATATCCTGCGGGCGCACCAGCTTGCCTTCGATTTCCCAGGTGCCGAGCGGCAGATTGTGTTCCTGGAACACTGTCTTGATCGTTTCCAGATAATATTCTGCCGGCATGTCCAGCACCGCATTGTATTCATCGTAGAACTTGCGATGCTCTTCGGCCGACGCATTGTCGCCTTCGCGCAAATGCATATAGAAATCCCAGTGGCTTTGCGCATGACGGCCCGGGTTCATCGCGATGAAACCGGCGTGCTGCAGGAAGCCCGGGTACACCTTGCGGCCGAATCCGGGGTAGGTTGCCGGCACGCTGTAGATCACCTGGTTTTCAAACCATGCATACGGTTTTTCCGCCGCGAGGTTGTTGACTTGCGTCGGCGCTTTGCGCGCATCTATCGGTCCGCCCATCATCGTCATCGATTTCGGCAGCTGCGGATCCTTGTCGCTGGCCATCAAGGAAATTGCAGCGAGTACCGGCACGGTAGGCTGGCATACGGAAATCACATGCAGGTCCGGGCCCAGCTTGCGGATGAAGTCCTGGATGTAATACACATAATCGTGCAGATGGAAGGGGCCGGCTGTCAGCGGCACCAGGCGCGCATCGATCCAGTCGACGATATACACATCGTGATCCTGCAACAGGCTGCGCACCGTATCGCGCAGCAAGGTGGCGTGGTGACCGGAGAGGGGCGCCACCAGCAATACCGTCGGCTGTTTCAGGGCCGCCAGTTCCCTGGCGGGCAATGCTTTTTTAAAATGGATCAGATTGCAGAACGGTTTTTCCTCGGCGATTTCTTCGACGATGCCGACCGCTTTTCCAGCTACCAGTACGCTGTCTATGCCGAATTGCGGCTTTTCATATTTTTTGCCGAGGCGGTGCAGCAATTCGTAACCGGCTGCATAACGATGCGCATAGGGCGCATAAGCCAGTATGGAAGCGGGATCGGTGAATAGCCTGGACGAGGCTTCTGCCCAGTGCATCAAGGGAGTGAAGAGGCTGCGGTTGAACTCATGCAATTGATAAAGCATAGTGGCCTCCTTCGGTGGCTATCGTTGAAATGATTGTCACCACAAACCGTTTATATTGCAATGCACCATTGATAACTATTCGATTTTTAGGTCGAAAGCCGCTTAATTAATTTCTTTTTTGCAATAAATCAGGCGTTGCTTCAGACCGGCATGCTGCAGATGCAGCAACAATAAAAAACGCCCCGTGGCGAACCAGGGGGCGTTTTCAATCAACTATAGGTTTTAACGTTTCAGGAATTGCAGCTTGTCTTGCCGGTCTTTCCATTCTTCCGCTTCAGGCAGTGGCGCCTTGGTTTTGGTGATGGATGGCCAATCGCGGGACAAATCGACATTCAATTTGATGAATTGCTGCTGATCGGCAGGCACGTCTTCTTCTGCAAAGATCGCATTGACCGGGCATTCGGCTACGCAGACTGCGCAATCGATGCACTCGTCCGGATCGATGGACAGGAAATTCGGGCCTTCGCGGAAACAATCCACTGGACATACATCTACGCAGTCTGTGTAACGGCAGAGGATGCAAGATTCGGTCACTACGTGGGTCATACCAGTCCTAACTGTAAATATATGGGGAAAACAGGGTTGCGCTGCATGCTAGCCGTGGGGCATGGCTTGCATATCCCGGAGGGCAGCCGCAAAGCGTTGTATTTTAAGGCATTTCGGTATTTCCTACAAACCCGACTTATACCGATTCCGTATAAGCAAATGCATTCCCCGCATAAAGGTGGTGCAAAGACGGGTGTTGTTGCACTGCCGTATCGTCATGCACCCAGCCGCATTGCTGCCAAGACATATTTTTTCTGCGATAAAATGGCTGCCCTTGTATATCGGAGTCACCCATGCGTGCAAATTTCTTCGTCGGCATGCTTGCCCTGACCCCTGCGTTATGCGGCGCGGCAGAGTTGAATGGCGGCGGTTTGTCGGTGTTGTGGGGAATTCCATTTGCCGGCTTGCTGTTATCGATCGCCTTGTGTCCGTTGTTGACCCCCGGTTTCTGGCATCACCATTTCGGCAAATTGACGCTGGGCTGGTCGCTCGCTTTTTTACTGCCGTGCGCTTTCTTTTTCGGCGCCACCACGGCGGTGCAGGGCGCGCTGCATGCTTTCGTGGCTGAATTCTTTCCCTTCCTGATCTTGATTACTTCCCTGTTTGTCGTCGCCGGCGGTATCTGCGTGCGCGGCAACCTGCATGGGACGCCAGCACTCAATACCGGATTGCTGGCCCTGGGCACGCTGCTGGCCAGCTTCATGGGCACGACCGGCGCGGCGATGCTGTTGATACGGCCCTTGATACGCGCCAATGACAATCGCAAGCATGCGGCGCACATCGTCGTGTTCTTCATTTTCCTGGTTGCCAATGCCGGCGGCGCATTGACGCCGCTCGGCGATCCGCCGCTGTTTCTCGGTTTCCTGAAGGGAGTGGATTTTTTCTGGACGGTGCAGCATCTGTATGCGCCCACCCTGTTCCTGTGCGCCGCCTTGCTGATCATTTTTTACCTGCTCGACAGCCACTACTATCACAAGCGTGAAGAGATACAACCGCCAGAGCTGGACCCGACGCCGGATTCGGCTATCCGCTATGAAGGCAAGGTCAACTTCGCCTTGCTCGGCGTAATCGTCGTGCTGGTATTGATCAGCGGTTTCTGGAAGCCGGGCATTGCATACGATTTCTTCGGCAATACGGTCGAGCTGCAAAACCTGTTGCGCGACGTGCTGCTGGTGGGCGTGATTTTTCTTTCCCTGCGCTTGACGCCAGAAGGCGCGCGCCGCGGCAATGAATTTTCCTGGGGACCTATTCAGGAAGTGGGTAAATTGTTTGCCGGTATTTTCATCACTATCATCCCGGTCATCGCGATGCTGCGCGCCGGCGAGTCGGGTGCATTTTCAGCGATCGTGCGCGCTGTGACCGATGGCAATGGACAACCGATTAACGCAATGTATTTCTGGGCCACAGGGATACTCTCATCCTTCCTCGACAATGCGCCGACTTACCTGGTCTTCTTCAATACGGCGGGTGGCGATGCGACGACCTTGATGACGACCCTGTCGGCCACCCTGGCCGCCATTTCATGCGGTGCGGTATTCATGGGCGCCAATAGCTATATCGGCAATGCGCCTAACATGATGGTCAAGGCCATCGCCGAAGAGCGCGGCATCAAGATGCCGTCGTTCTTCGCTTACATGGGGTGGTCGTGCGTCATCCTGGTCCCCCTGTTTATCGTGATGACATTCATTTTTTTCACCTGAGGATACGCATATGAAATCGAAAATACTCGTTGCACGCGCAACATTTCCTGATGTGATCGAGCGTTTGCAGCAACAGTTCGATGTCGAGGCGAATCAGGAAGACATCATATTTTCGCCTGCCGAGTTGCATGCAAAAATGCAGGACAAGGATGCGGTCGTGATCACCAGTAGCGAGAAACTGTCGGCAGAAGTCATTGCCGCCAATTCCCACCTGAAGGCGATCTGCAATGTCGCCGTCGGCTACAACAATATCGATGTCGCTGCCGCCACGCGCGCCGGCATCATGGTGACCAATACGCCGGATGTGCTCAATCAAACCACGGCCGATTACGCCTGGACCCTGTTGATGGCGAATGCGCGCCGGGTATCGGAATCCGAGCACTGGCTGCGCGCCGGCAACTGGAAGAACTGGCGTTTCGACAGTTTCCTCGGCGCCGATATTCATGGCGCTACCCTGGGCATACTCGGCATGGGCCGCATCGGCCAGGCGATTGCACGCCGCTCGATGGGTTTCGACATGAATGTGATTTATCACAATCGCTCGCGCCTGAAGCCGGAGGAAGAGGCGCATGCCAACCATGCGCGTTATGTCAGCAAGGAAGAATTGCTGCGCACGGCAGATCACCTGATACTGGTATTGCCGTATTCGGCGCAAACGCATCACATCATAGGCGCGGCCGAACTGGCGCTGATGAAGCCGACTGCAACGCTGGTCAATATCGCGCGCGGCGGCATCGTCGATGACGTGGCGCTGATCGCGGCACTGCGCGAACACCGGATTGCATCGGCCGGGCTGGATGTGTTCGAGAATGAGCCGGCCCTGCATCCCGATTTCCTGACCCTGTCGAATGTGGTGCTGACTCCGCATATCGGCAGCGGCTCGGAAAAAACCCGTCGCGCGATGGCCGATTGCGCCTCGGCCAACCTGGTCGCCGCATTGAGCGGCCAGCAGCCGCCGAATTTGATCAACCCGGAAGTTCAAGCGAAGAAATAGAAATGGCAGATATCAGCATCACGCAGGAGCATCAGCTCCCGCTGCAACAGGCAAAGGACGCTGCGCAAAAAGTGGCAGACAGGATGGCAGCAGAATTCGACATGACGACGCAGTGGGAGGGCGATATCCTTTCATTCAAGCGCAGCGGCGTGGCGGGCACCCTGGCCTTGCGTGAAAACGAGGCGCAGATAGACATCACGCTGGATTTCCTGTTCAAGGCATTTGCCGGCACGCTGGAAGAAAAAGTGGCGCGTAACATGAAGAAGTATTTTGCCGCGGCAGCCTGAAGCGCTTTCTTGCGCCATCGCTGCAGCATGAAAAAAGCCCCATCTCTTGCAAGAGGCGGGGCTTTTTAACTGGCTGACGAAGAAGAACTAGCCAGCTTTCAAATCGTTTACCAGATCGACATACTGCTGCATCGCATCGTCTTTCGAGAGGCCTGCAAGCTGATGCCACGCATCCCATTTCGCGCGCGCGACAAAGTCTGTCATCGCAGGCTGTTCGCCTGTGGCATCGCCGCTGCCAGCCTGCTTGTACAAGGCATATATCTTCAGCAGCGTCAGATTGTCCGGACGCTCAGGCAGGTTTTTGGAATCAGCCTGTGCCAGCTCAAATAGTTCTTGCAGCTTCATCGATGCTCCTGAAATGCAGACAGTAAGATCATGGCGTGCAGGTGTATAGTCCACCTGCAACCGCCATGCAAGGCTGGCTTATACGCCCAGCAATTCGACTTCAAAAATCAGGGTTGCATGCGGCGGAATCACGCCGCCTGCGCCACGTGCACCGTAGCCCAGCGATGACGGAATGATCAGGGTGCGGGTGCCGCCGATTTTCATGCCTTGCACGCCTTCGTCCCAGCCCTTGATCACATGACCGGCGCCGAGCGGGAATGAAAATGGCTCATTGCGATCCTTGCTGGAATCGAATTTCGCGCCAGCACTGCCGTCGTCGTTTTGCAGCCAGCCGGTGTAATGCACGCTGACGTGCGCGCCTGCCGTTGCTTCTGCGCCGTCGCCGACAACTTTGTCTTCGTATTGCAGCCCGGATGAGGTCGAGGTGGTAGCCATGTTTTTCCTTTGTATGTAGGGTCAGAAAGTGGGCAGATTGTAGCAGGTGAAAAGCGCTTTCATTTGCCCGGCCGGTTTTGTGCGCAATACAGCGCTGCGCCGCTGATGCCGCCACGGTAAAATGGCCTGGTTCCACACTACGGTGCGCGCAGCTGGCGCGTGCCTGGTGCGGACCTATATTTTTCCAGGGATATTCCATCATGCGCCCGCTATTTAATGCATTCGGACGAGCCGTATTGTCGCAACTGCACATCCGGATGCTGCTGCTGGCAGTGATTCCATTTGTTCTGTCGGTTGCTATCTGGGGTGTGGGCCTGTGGCTGTATCTGGAAACCATCGTCAACTGGCTGCAGAATTATTTTGTTGAAAACGACGGCTTCCGCATTTCCGGTGAGGCCCTGAGCTGGGCCGGCATGGGCGCGCTGAAGACGATAGTGGTGCCGTTGATTGCGATGTGGGTATTGTTGCCGCTGATGTTGCTGACGGCCCTGATATTTGTCGGCACGATGGCGATGCCGGCCATCGTCAGGCATGTAGGCAGCCGCCAGTACCAGGGGCTGGAAGAGCGCAAGGGCGGCACCTTCCTCGGAAGCTTGTGGATGTCGACTTCATCTTTCACTATCTTTCTGGCGCTGTGGCTGATTACGCTGCCGCTGTCGCTGATTCCACCGCTGACGTTTGTGATCCAGCCCGCCTTGTGGGGCTGGCTTACCTATCGTGTGATGGCATATGATGCATTGGCCGATCATGCCGATGCACAGGAAAGGGTGGCGATCCTGCGCCAGCATCGCTGGCAATTGCTGGCGATAGGTGCGATCACCGGCGCCCTGGGAGCGGCGCCTACCTTGCTGTGGCTGGGCGGCGCGCTGTCATTCATATTTTTTCCGGTACTGGCGGCGGGCGCTATCCTGCTATACGTACTGGTGTTTATCTTTACCGGACTGTGGTTTCAACATTACTGCATGGCGGCATTGGCCGCGCATCGCGCCGAGCTCGGCGCGGCCGGGCCGGCGCCTGATGCACCGCTGGCAAACGAAACGACGCATACCATTTCAACGCTTGAATAATCTGACGTAGAGGGAAAGACCATGGGATTCGGACTCATCATCATAGGCGACGAAATCTTGTCCGGCAGGCGCGTCGACAAGCATTTCCCCAAAGTGGTGGAATTGCTCAGCGCGCGCGGTTTGTCGCTGGATTGGGCGGAAATCATCGGTGATGATCCGGCGCTGATCACGGCCGCGTTGAAGCGCACTTTAGCCAGCGACGATATCGTGTTCAGTTGCGGCGGCATAGGCGCCACGCCGGATGACCATACGCGCACATGTGCGGCCGCGGCGCTGGGTGTGCCGCTCGTGCTGCATCCAGTTGCGAAGGAATATATACAGCAGCGCATGATAGACATGGCGCGCGAGGCGAATGTGGCGTTTGATTTGAATACGCCGGAAAACCTGCACCGCCTGAAGATGGGCGAGTTCCCGCAAGGCGCAGCCATCATCCCCAATCCGTACAACAAGATTCCCGGGTTTTCGATTGCGCATGGCAACGGCGGCGCACATTATTTCCTGCCGGGTTTTCCCGTGATGGCGTGGCCGATGATTGAAACTGTGCTGGATACGCAGTATGCGCATCTGTTCCATTGCAACGCCTGGCTGGAGAAGTCGGTGCTGGTGTTCCACTCGATGGAGTCGGCGCTGACGCCGCTGATGGAAGCGATAGAGCGTGAATTCCCGCAGGTGAAGATATTCAGCTTGCCGAATGTCGGTGATGAAGATACGCGCCGCCATATCGAACTTGGCGTCAAGGGCGAGCCGGCGCAGGCTTCCGCCGCATTCGACCGGCTGGTGGCTGAATTAAACTTGCTGAAAGTCGAAGTCCAGCATATCTGACATGCGCAGGTGCTAGGACAGCTTCGGAAACGTCACCACATGGTCCGCTTCCAGCTTGATGCCTATGCGTTCGCCTAGCGCGTGATCGTGATGCGATGGCACCAGTGCCAGTACTTGCTGGCCGCTCGGCAATTTCAGGGTATATAAAAAATCCGCGCCGCGGAATGCCTTGCGCACGACTTCTGCCTGCAGCGGACTGGTGTCGTCATGCACGACATCATCGGCCCGCAGCAATACATCGACCTGCTGAGCGTTGCCCTGAGCCGGATCGCAGATGTCCAGGCCCTGGCATAGCGGCAGCGTACCCAGTTCGATATTCACATTCTGGTTCGGCTGGTCTATCGTGCCGGGAGCGAATACGCCGAGGCCAATAAAGTCGGCGACGAAGCGGTTGCCCGGGCGATGATACAGATTGTAGGCACTGTCCCACTGGACGATCACGCCGTTCTGCATCACGCCTATCTGGTCGGCTATCGCAAAGGCTTCGTGCTGGTCATGCGTGACTAGCACGGCTGTGGTGTCGACTTCCTTCAAGATGTCGCGCACTTCAGTGGCCAGCCGTTCGCGCAGGTCCACATCCAGATTGGAAAACGGTTCATCCATTAACAGCAAGTCCGGTTGCGGCGCCAGTGCGCGCGCCAGCGCGACGCGTTGCTGCTGCCCGCCGGACAATTCATGCGGAAATTTTTTCCCCTGCGATGCGAGCCCGACCAGCGTCAATAATTTTGCGACGCGCGCATGGCGCTCTGCCGCTGACAGTGCGCGCAAGCCGAAGCCGACATTGTCAGCTACTGACAAATGCGGGAACAGCGCGTAATCCTGAAACACGACACCGACATGACGCTCTTCCGGCGGCGCCGTGTAATGCGCGCTGCTGAGTTCCTTGCCGCCCAGGGCGATGCGGCCTTCTATCAATGGCTCGAAGCCGGCAATCGCGCGCAGCACGGTCGTTTTACCGCAACCGGACTGGCCCAGCAGGCAGCCGATCTGGCCGCGTTGCAATGCAAATGACAGGCTGTGCACGATCTCGTGCATCTGGCGACCCAGCCGGTAACCTACGCGTATCGATTCAACCGCCAGATGCATGGGGGTATCGGGAATTGCTGACATGGTGCACGTTTCCAAAATAATTACATGGATGAAATATCAATTGATTATAATTCTCATCTAGTCGATTGAGAATGAATTCATGCCTTTTTATGTTCCGCTTCATGCCCATGCTTGACGCCCGCCGTCAATCTGGTCGGATGCATCCGCTGTTGCTGACTTCGCTGGCCATCGCCTTGCTGGTCGGTGTGCCTGTCGCCGGCGTATTATCGAATCTGCTTTCCGGTCCTGCATTGAGTGCCGGCATCGGCACGTTTGCGCATTTGTGGGCTACGGTGCTGCCGGAATATATCGTCAACAGCGTGCTGATTGCCGTCATCGTCGCGGTCCTGACGGCGGTGCTCGGCATCGGTTGCGCATGGCTGGTCGCCGCTTTCGATTTCCCAGGCAGGAAATTTTTTGCCTGGGCCTTGATCCTGCCGCTGGCGATGCCGGCCTATGTGGTGGCCTATGCATATACCGATTTCCTGCAATATACCGGCCCGCTGCAAACCGGCTTGCGCGCATGGTTCGGCTGGCAGGGGCCGACTTACTGGTTTCCGGAAATTCGTTCCGTCAGCGGCGCCGGTTTCCTGTTTGCCTTCGTGCTGTATCCCTATGTTTATCTGCTGGCGCGCAATGCCTTCATAGAACGCAGTCCGCGCATGTGGGATGCGGCGCGTACTCTGGGCGCCAGCCCGTGGCGCGCATTTTTCCAGGTGAGCCTGCCGCTGGCACGTCCGGCGGCAGCAGCCGGCATTGCGCTGGCCTTGATGGAAACGCTGGCCGATTACGGCGCCGTCGCTTATTTCGGCATCCCGACCCTGACCACCGGCATTTACAAATCCTGGTACATATTTTCCGATCGCGCAGCGGCTGCGCAAATTGCGGCCGTGCTGTTGATAGCGGTCATGGGCTTGATGATGCTGGAGCAAAAAAACCGCGGCCGGGCGCGCTATTACGCAGTCGGCGGCCGCAGCGCCGCGCAATTGACGACCACGCTGCAGGGCCGGCAGGCGTGGGGCGCAACCGTGTTTTGCAGCGTGCCGGTGCTGCTGGGTTTCTTTGTACCGCTGATCATATTGCTGCGCCTGCTGTGGCAGGCCGATGCAATATCGTTCGATGCGCGTTATCTCGGCTGGCTGGAAAACACGATTATTCTGGGTGGCGTGACAGCGCTGATCGCGGTCGCGATTTGCGTGTTGATGGCGTATGCAGCGCGGGTGACGAACAGCAAGCTGCAGGCCGCGTGCAATCGCATCGTCAGCATGGGATATGCGATCCCGGGTGCCGTGATTGCGGTCGGCATCCTGATCCCGCTGGCGCATATCGATGCATGGAATAGCGCACATGGGGTGGCGCTGGTTCTCAGCGGCAGCGTGATTGCATTGATCTACGCTTACCTGGTGCGCTTTCTCGCAGTTTCATTTCAAAGCGTGCAAGCCGGCCTGCTCAAGATCACGCCGGCCATGGATGCCAGCGCGCGCAGCCTGGGACATGGCCTGGCATCGATGCTGATGCACATCCATGTGCCATTGCTGTGGCGCAGCGTGCTGACTGCCGGCCTGCTGGTGTTTGTCGATGTGGTCAAGGAGCTGCCTGCCACCCTGACGATACGCCCATTCAATTTTGATACGCTGGCGGTGATCACGCATCAGCTGGCATCCGACGAGCGCCTGGGTGAAGCGGCCCTGCCTGCATTGACGATAGTGCTGATTGCTATCGTGCCGGTCGTGATCCTGGCGCGCGCGATAGCCAGAGGCAGTCGCTGAATATTCGTTTCTGCCGGCCGGAATGAAAAATGCCCCGGATTTCCGGGGCATTTTTCTTCGGCTGTCGCAAACGATCTGCGATAGATCTGAATTTATGCAGCCTTGCGTGCACGCGTCGAGGTTTTTTCTGCCGCGTTGACAAACTGGCTGGCGGCCGCGCTCAAGTTGCCTTCCAGCGCTTCGACGGCCTGTTTGGTGGTTTTGGAAAACTGGTCGTAGCCGGCATTGGCATTGCCGATCGCCGATTTGAGTATTGCAATCGCATTTTCCGATCCGGCCGGTGCGTTCTTGCTTAACTCTTCGATCAGCGACAATACCTTGCGATTGGTTTCTGCAATTTGCGTTTCGGCAGCCTTGGCGAATTCAGCCTGCGTGCCGCTGAGGATGCTTGCCAGATGGCGGCTGTATGACAGTGCCTTTTCAGCATTCGGCTGTGCCTGCGCAGCGCTCAGCGAGAAAAACTCTTGCGGATCCTTGGCAGTGAATAATTGCTGTGCAGCGCCGCCCGATTCCTGCAGCGATGATTTCACTACATTCAGATTCAAGTCCATGATTTTTTGCGCGCTGTCGAAGGCGGTACTGGCGAGCGTATTCATAATGGCGAGTTGCGATTCAAACTGATTCTTGGTTGCGGCGGAAAACTGTTCTGGGATAGCAAACATGAGATTTCTCCTTTGTCGGGTACTGCATGATGGCAAAAAGCAGGGCATTTATGATGCGATGCAACATAAGTGATTTTATGCTTTGTATTTACCATGTCAAGTTAAATTTGTTGCGATGCACAAAGGCAATATTTCAGTGAAAAAACTGCCAACAATTTCTTTTTATTAACTCGGGCCGGGCAGTCAATTTCAATTGAGAGATAATTTGGGCGCCGCAGATCCACAGCAAACAATGAATAACGAGCCATGCCACCAACAAATACTGCGCCCCATCCATACTCGCGCTTGATCCCCTTCCTCTTCGTGCTGATCTGGAGCACCGGCTTCATCGTGGCCAAGTTCGGCTTGCCTTATGCGCCGCCGCTGACGTTTTTGTCGCTGCGCTTCATCGGCGTCTTGCTTGTTCTATTGCCCCTGGTGCTGCTCATGCGTGCACGCTGGCCGCTGGGGCTGATGCGCCACATTGCCGTGGCAGGAATATTGGTGCAAGCCGGTTATCTGGCTGGTGTCTGGTGCGCCATCCAGCTGGGCATGCCGGCCGGCTTGTCGGCATTGATAGTCGGCATGCAGCCGGTGCTGACAGCGTTTGCCGCGCCATTGATAGGGGAAAAGGTACGCAGGCGCCAATGGATAGGGCTGGCGTTCGGACTATGCGGGGTTGCGCTGGTGGTGGCGAATAAAATCACGCTGACCGGTTTGAGCTGGTCCAGCATTGCACTGTGCGTGATGGCCCTGTTGTCGATTACCAGCGGCACGATGTATCAAAAACGCTATTGCCCGCATTTTGATTTGCGCACCGGCACCATCATCCAGTTTGCAGCGTCCAGCGTGGTGGTGCTGCCGCTGGCAATTTTGCTGGAAGACTTTTCTCCTGCCTTGCACAGCGTGCAATGGACGCCCGCTTTCATAGGCGCCTTGCTGTGGTCGATACTGGCATTGTCGATAGGCGCGATCTTTTTGCTCTTTGCCTTGATACGCAAAAACGCAGCCACGCAGGTAAGCAGTCTTTTGTATTTGACGCCGCCGACCACCGCCTTGATGGCATGGCTGGCATTCGGCGAGGCTTTCAGTTTGATCGGACTTGCTGGCATGTTGCTTGCTGTAATCGGCGTGGTGTTTGTCGTAAAAAGATAAGAAAGGGCAGCTGCTTCGCTACACAAGCTCTTGTTATTTGCTTATTGATTTCGGGTATCGCCGGCAGTAATAATGTTGCCAAAAAAATATTATGCATTAGAAAATAGATTAATGAACATCGCTAACTATCTAATTTGCTTGCACATTTTCTGATATTTGCTAAACTGCAAGTCATGTTTTTTGTAAGAATTGGGAGAGTCGCAGATGCTTAAATCCGCGCTGGGAATATTTTTTTCGCTATTTGTCATTTTCAATGCTCCCCTGACGCAGGCTAAAGAGCCGAGCGCGCCTGCTGCGAAAAAAACATCTGCGAAAAAAGCCGTAGTAAGCAAGCCGCGCAAAGCGGCGCAGGCACCGAAACGCACTGTCGCCAGCAAGTCATCTTTAGAGTCTAAAAAGACTGCCTCCAAGTCGCTCAAGCGCGGCGCATCCAAACAGCTCGCAGCGGACAAGAAATCCAGCCGTAACGCAAATACCTCACTGACTTCGACTGAAAAACTGGTCAAGAAAGAAGTCATCGTACGCGGCAAGCGCAAAGTCATTTATCAGCGTGTGGCGCAAGCGGTCGTCCCTATCGTTCCGCCGATACTGACTGCCGGTGATATCGCCGGTTTGAACATGACGCGCGACAATCTGGCTTTGGCGTCGAATGTGGCGCTGGTGCTGGACCAATCCACTTCCGATGTGCTGTTCGAGAAAAACTCGAATGTAACGCTGCCGATTGCATCGATCACCAAATTGATGACCGGCCTGGTCGTGGTGGAAGCGCAGCAGGACATGAATGAAATTCTTGAGGTCACGGAAGAAGATATAGACCGCGAGAAAAACAGTACATCCCGCCTGCGCGTAGGTTCGCAGCTGTCGCGCGCCAACATGCTGCACATTGCCTTGATGAGCTCGGAAAACCGCGCCGCCTCTGCGCTGGGACGCCATTACCCAGGCGGCATACGGGCATTTGTCGCGGCGATGAATGCGAAGGCAAAATCGCTGGGCATGAACGGCACCCGTTATGTTGATTCGACCGGCTTGTCGAGCAATAACGTGGCCAGCGCACGCGATCTGGCCAAGCTGGTCACGGCGGCGCATCGCCATCCGATACTGTGCCAATACTCGACTGATACCAAATACGTGGTGGAGCCGGGCGGACGTTCGCTGGAATATGCAAACTCTAATCGCCTGGTGGCCAATCCTGACTGGGAAATCGGCTTGCAGAAAACCGGTTATATCTCTGAAGCGGGCCGCTGCCTCGTGATGCAGACGAATATCAATGGCCGGCCTATCGTCATGATCTTCTTGGATTCCAAAGGCAAGTTTTCGCGTCTGGCGGATGCTTCGCGTATCCGCAAGTGGCTGGAAACGATGCAATCGCAAAACGTCGCGCGCAAGCAGCGCGCAATCGAAAGCTGAGAGCGATCGCAGCATGAAAAAGGCGAACCGAGGTTCGCCTTTTTCATTTCCGCCATCTGTGTAGACCCATGCGCTAATGGCCGGTCGCCGTGACGTCTTCGGTATAGCCAAGTGCGGCCGATATCTGGCTGGCGGTAGACATCAAATCATCGAGCCATTCATCCTGCAGGCGATCCGCAGGTGCTGAAATCGACAGGCCGGCAATCAGCTTGCCGGTATCGTCATGGATGCCGGCGGCCATGCAGCGCACGCCGAGTTCCAGTTCTTCATTGTCGCGTGCATAACCGTTTGCGCGCACCAGGCTCAGTTCGGTTTCCAGCTTCGCCAGATCGGTAATGGAATTATTGTTGTGGCCGGCCAACCCGGTGCGGGTAGCGTAGGCGCGCACCATCTTCGGCTCATCTATCGATAGAAACAGCTTGCCGGTCGAGGTCAGGTGCAAGGGTGCATGGCCACCGACTGCGCGTACCACCTGCATGCCGGAGCGCTCGGAGAATGCGCGATCGATGTAAATGATTTCATCGTTTTGCCGTACCGACAAATTGACTGCCTGATTCGTTTTGCGATGAAGATTGCGCATCAGGTCCAGTGCCGCATCCCTTACATTAAGCCGGCTCTTGACGGTATTGCCCAGTTCCAGCAGGCGCATGCCCAGCCGGTAAGTGCCCGGTTCGGAACGGTCGACAAAGCGCGTGATGACGAGGTCATTGAGGATGCGGTGTGCGGTCGAAGGATGCAGGCCGGTCTCGATCGCAAGTTCTTTCAGGCTGACTGGATCGGGGTGACTGGCGAGCGCATCCAGCAGTGAAACCATGCGTTCAATGACTTGTATCGAAGTTTTTTCGGTCTCCGCAGAGTGAGCTGTTTTCATGTTCTGGAGTATGCATTGCAGTGCTGACTTTATATCACATTGTGAAAGATGAAAAAAATTTGTCGCCCGCTTTGTGCGTGGAATACCTGTTCTCGATGCGGCATAATGGGTCTGGAGTTGCTTAACGCGCTATTCACGGCAGCAGGTTCATGATGAGCAGTTAGTGCGTCTCCGGTGCTGCACCAGGCATTGCGATATTTTCTTTTCACTCTTTTCCCTATCAACCCATCACCCTGAAAATTGCATGATCAATCAAGAACAGCCTGTTAGCGAATTCAAAAGCAAAAGCGGTTTGAAGCGCATTCTTTCCGCACTCGGCTATTCGATAGCCGGCTTCAAGTCGGCATGGCGCATGGAACATGCATTTCGCCAGGAATTATTCGTCGTCATCATTGCGACCGTTGCTGCCTTCCTGCTGCCGGTAGTGGCATGGCAGAAATTACTGCTGATAGGCGTATTTGTATTGGTGTTGATT
>NZ_JAUSME010000009.1 GCF_030645555.1 Herminiimonas sp. | reverse complement strand
CGGCTTCCCGGCAAAGCTGCGGCCGATCGCAATCTGGGTACGGCAACGGTGGAAGAGTCGCAGGCACGCTATGGAGAGGCGCTGCATGAAGCCGCACGTGACTTGATGACGATGTGGCTGGACTGGCTGGCGGCAGAACGTGCGCGCGAGCTGGCTGAAAAAAATCTGCTCTCGATGCAGGCCAGCCTGGCCGCTGTAGAAAAGCGCATCCGTGCTGGCGATGCTTCGAAACTGGATGTGAGCATTGCCCGCGCTGAACTGTCGGAGCAAAAACGTTTGAACAATGACGTGAAAACGCAGGCCACCACCACCTGGTTGCGCCTGTCCACACGTTTTCCTGGAATCAAGCGTCAGCTCCTGCCTTTGCCCACGCCATTGCAGATAGCAGACCATGCCGCATCCATCCGTGAACGCATCCTTGCCGAAAGTGACGTATTGAAAGCTGCACAGGCGCAAATGCGGATGGCCCAGGCACACGCAGAACGGGCGCGTGCAGAAAATACGCCCGATCCAACGCTGGGAGTATTCACCGCTTCCGAGGCTGGCGGGCGGGAGCGCATTTCCGGCCTCATGATCAGCATCCCTATCCCCGGCGGCGCGCGCAATTTGCGCAGCGCAAAGGCAGCGGCTGCATTAGGCGTTTCATATCAGGAAATAGAGATGAAGAAGCGCCTGCTGGAAACCGAAGTTGCAAGTGCGATCGCCACCGCTGACGGGGCCTACGAAAGCCTGCAAATCGCCAATGAAGGCGCCAGCGCGATGCAGGAAAATGCCGCCTTGATGCAGCGTGCTTACACGCTAGGTGAAGCGGAGCTGCAAGCGATGTTGCTGTCAAACCGGCAGGCAACGGCAGCGCGCAACAATACACTGCAGGCGCAGCTTGTGGCGCTGAAAGCTTATTTCGGGCTGCTTATCGATGCGCATCTGGTTTGGGATTTGGCACATGACTGAGGGAATAACTGCAGCGATAACTGAGGTGAAGACCGATTAATCGCTGCGAGTCAAAAAGCATAGGCAGGTTCTCATCCATTCTTCGAGAAGCTGGATCCTGCAGATGGCTCAGCAGTTGCATGCAAAGCCCCAATAAAAAACGCCCCGAATCCGGGGCGTTTTTTTAAGTACTGAACCAATTACTTGGCAGTCATCAAGGCCACGGTCGTGTCCAGCATGCGGTTCGAGAAACCCCACTCATTGTCATACCATGACGACACCTTGACCAAACGGCCCGATACCTTGGTCAGGGTTGAATCGAAATTGCTCGATGCAGGATTGTGGTTGAAGTCGACAGAAACCAGAGGCTCGGTTTGATAGGTCAGGATGCCTTTCAACGCGCCTTCCGAAGCTTCCTTCATGATCGCATTGATTTCTTCCACCGTCGTGTCGCGCGCAGCGATGAAGGACAGGTCGACCAGCGATACATTGATGGTTGGAACGCGGATCGCGTAGCCGTCCAGTTTGCCGTTCAACTCCGGCAAGACCAGGCCCACTGCCACTGCAGCGCCGGTTTTGGTCGGGATCATCGATTGCGTGGCTGAACGTGCGCGGCGCAGATCTTCATGCATCACGTCGGTCAGCACCTGGTCGTTGGTGTACGAGTGCACGGTCGTCATCAAGCCGTTGACCAGACCTATCTTGTCGTTCAATGGCTTGACCAGCGGCGCCAGGCAGTTGGTGGTGCATGATGCGTTCGAGATGACGGTATCGCTGGATTTCAGCACGCCGTGATTGACGCCATAGACCACGGTTGCATCGACATCCTTGCCGCCCGGTGCGGAGATGATGACTTTTTTCGCGCCACCTTTCAGGTGTGCAGATGCTTTTTCCTTGGTGGTGAAGAAGCCGGTGCACTCGAGCACGACGTCGATGTTCAATTCACCCCAGCCGATTTGTGCCGGATCACGTTGCGCGAATACGCGTATCTTGTCGCCGTTGACGATCATGTAATCGCCATCTACTTCTACGGTACCCGGAAATTTGCCATGTGCAGTGTCGTAACGGGTCAAATGCGCATTCGACTTGGCATCGCCCAGATCGTTGATCGCAACGATTTGAATGTCATTCTTTTTGCCGCCTTCGTAATGCGCGCGAAGGATGTTGCGGCCGATGCGGCCGTAGCCGTTAATTGCGACACGTATGGTCATCTTTTTCTCCAGAAAAAATCAAAGCAACTATAAAATTACTCAGCACATGCCTGCCGCAATGCGGTCAGGTCACGCCAGCCGTAACCGGTTTCCATCAAATCCAGCCCGTCCCATGTGAACGGTTGTTCTATCAAAAGTTCAGCGCCCATTTGTTCGTAGAACTGGCGCGCAGCCTGATTGCCGGCAATGACCCACACCAGCAAACCGGTGGCGCCCTGCAATTGCAATGCGCTCGCAATCATGGCAAGCAAACGACGGCCAACCCCACCGCGTTGCGCAATCGGCTTCAGATAGATCGCCGTCAGTTCTGCATTCAAATCGAATTTCTCGGGCATCAACAACATGCCGGCGGCAAAGCCCACCAGTTCAGTGCCCGCTTCCGCAACGAAGACAGCGATCGTCGGCAAATCGGCATTCAGCACCTGCAACCACATCTCGGCACTTTCTTCAGCACGCATGCCATCCAGATAGGCATCCGGCATCACGCCGCGATAAGTGGTGCGCCAGCTATCGACGCGCAAGGCGGCGATAGCTGCGGCATCATTTGCCGTCGCGCGGCCGAAAGTGATTTCGGTCACGCCAGTGTTTTCTTTACAGCGGCAACGACATTTTCGACAGTGAAGCCGAAGTGCTTGAACAGCAC
>NZ_JAUSME010000002.1 GCF_030645555.1 Herminiimonas sp. | reverse complement strand
CAACGGTGCGCACGAATTCGAGCGGATCGATAGGCTCGGTGCCGTGTAAAGGCGTACCTTCAACCTGCACCAGATTGTTGACCGGCACCGATTCAGGGTACGGATCCATATTGCACAATTGCGCCACCAGACCGGCGCGTTGCAGGCGCGATTCGCCCATGCCGACGATGCCGCCACAGCACACCTTGATGCCGGCACCGCGCACGCGACCGAGGGTATCGATGCGGTTCTGGTAATCGCGGGTCGAGATCACGTTCGAGTAAAACTCGGGCGCAGTATCCAGATTGTGGTTGTAGTAATCGAGGCCGGCGTTCTTCAGTTTCTCTGCCTGGCCTACACCCAGCATGCCGAGCGTGGCGCAGGTTTCCAGACCCAGCGCCTTGACTTCGCGCACCATCTCTTCGACGTGTTCCAGATCGCGGTCCTTCGGTTCGCGCCATGCAGCACCCATGCAGAAGCGCGTTGCGCCGTGCGCCTTGGCTTCGCGCGCAGCTGTCAGCACTTCTTCCAGCGGCAGGATTTTTTGTGCCGTCACGCCAGTGTCGTAACGTGCAGCCTGCGGGCAGTAGCCGCAGTCTTCCGGGCAGCCGCCAGTCTTGATCGACAGCAGCGTCGCCAGCTCCACTTCGGTAGGATCGAAATTTTCACGGTGCACGGTTTGCGCACGGAAGATCAAATCGTTGAATGGCAGGTTGAACAGGGCCAGCACTTCATCCACCGGCCACGCGGTAGGAACGATGGGAGTAACGGCGGCGGCAGGCGCCTGAAAGGTAACTGGATGCGACGACATAGAAAAACTCCTGACTAAAATTTGTTATAACCAAGGTGCACCGGGCCAGCCCGGCAAGCACGAAAAATCCAGATATGCAGCCGCTGCAGCAGGCAGGGGTGCAGGCAAGCGCGGCACACAACCCAGCAAGGGTGCAGGCAAACGCGCCGTCAATGCGGCGACATTATCCTCTGCGTAAGGCATGCCGGCATCGACCGTATTGGCGACCCAGCCGACCAGCTTGAGGCCGCGCGCAGCGATCGCTTCGGCCGTCATCAGGGCATGACTGAGACAACCCAGCCGCAGCCCGACCACCATTATGACCGGCAATCCCAGTTGTTGGGCTAAATCCGCTGTATCCGTGTCATCCGACAGCGGCACGCAAAACCCGCCCACTCCTTCAACTACCACCGCATCCACCTGCTCGGCCACCTGCGCATAACATCGCTTAATATGCGCGATATCTATAGCAACACCATCCAACTTCGCCGCAACATGCGGCGCAGCGGCTTCCTGCAGCAGATAGGGCACGGCTAATTCCATAGGCAAAACGACATTGGCAGCCTGCGCCAGCGCATCGGCGTCGTCATTGTGCCAGACCTGCCCGCGCAATGTCGCGCCGGCCGCCACGCTTTTGATCGCCGCCGCACGCACGCCGGTTTGCACCAGCGCATGCAGGATAGCGGTCGAAATCAGCGTCTTGCCGATTTCCGTATCGGTACCGGTAACAAAACAGTGAAAGCCTGCAGTCATCTCAACCTCGCATTTCCGGTTTGCGTCATCTTCATGCCGCGATCACTTCTTCAAACACTGCCTGCGTGCGGACGGCAAGGAAGTCTATCTCTTCATGGTTCAGGATATACGGCGGCATCATGTAGACGGTGTTGCCGATAGGGCGCAGCAACAGTTCCTGCTCCAGCGCCGTCGTAAAGAAGCGGCGCGAAAAGGTGGCGGCCGCATCGGCATCGGCGATCGCTGCATCGAAGGCCCAGATCATCCCGCGCTGGCGGAAGTTCCTTACCTGTGGATGCGCGGCCAGCGGCGCCAGTGCCGCCGTCAGGCGCGCAGCGCGGGCCCGATTGGCATTGATGACATCGTCTTCGTCAAAGATCGCCAGCGTCGCCAGCGCCGCGCGGCAGGCGAGCGGATTGCCGGTGTAGGAATGCGAATGCAAAAAGGCGCGGGCCACATCACTGTCGTAAAACGCCTGGTAGATTTCATCGCGCGTCATCACCAGCGACAGCGGCAGATAACCGCCGCTGATGCCTTTCGACAGGCACAGGAAATCCGGCCAGATCGCCGCCTGCTCGCATGCAAAGAAAGTGCCGGTGCGGCCGCAGCCGACTGCAATTTCATCGGCGATCAAATGGACCTGGTAACGGTCGCACAGCTTGCGCACTTCCTGCAGATAAAGCGGATCGTACATCGCCATGCCGGTCGCGCATTGCACCAGCGGCTCCACGATGATGGCGGCGATATGGCCGGCGCGTTCCTGCAGCAGGGTTTCCAGCACCGCAGCGGCGCGGCGCGCGACATCGGCGGCGCTTTCGCCCTCTTGTGCTGCGCGTGCATCGGGGCTCATCACCACATGCGCCTGCTGCAGCAGCGAGCCGTAGGCATCGCGGAATATCGGCACATCGGTGACCGACAGCGCACCTATCGTTTCGCCGTGATAACTGCCCTTCAGGCAAACGAATTCGCGCTTGTCGCTCAAGCCCTTGTTGCGCCAGGTATGGAAGCTCATCTTCAACGCAATTTCCACCGCCGATGCGCCATCGGATGCATAGAAGCAGTGGCCGAGCACATGGCCGGTGCGCGCCGCCAGCTGCTCCGACAATTGCACCACCGGCTCATGCGTAAAGCCGGCGAGCATCGCGTGCTCGAGCAAATCGAGTTGCGACTTCAGCGCGCTATTGATGCGCGGGTTAGCGTGCCCGAACAGGTTGACCCACCAGGAACTGATCGCATCCAGATAGCGCTTGCCTTCCGTGTCGTACAGCCACGCACCGCGGCCGTGGCTGACCGGCACCAGCGGCAGGGTTTCATGGTGCTGCATCTGCGTGCATGGATGCCATACGCAGCGCAGGCTGCGCGCGACCAGATCATACTGCTTGTCCGGCGTCTTGTTAATTGCGTTCAACATCATTCCCGCCTATCT
>NZ_JAUSME010000351.1 GCF_030645555.1 Herminiimonas sp. | reverse complement strand
AGAACAAGCTGACGATGCCCGAGTTCCGCAAGCGCCTGGAACAGGATGGCATGGTCTATTCGCAGTTCCGCAATGAGATTCGCAACGAGATGATATTGCAGCGCTTGCGTGAGCGGGAAGTCGACAACAAGATACAAGTGTCGGATGCAGAAATCGATACTTATCTGGCGGCGCAAAGCGGCCCTGCTGCCAGCGTTCCGCAGGAATTGAATATCGGGCAGATCCTGATACGCACTCCTGAAAACGCATCGCCACAGCAACTTGCCGAGAGCAAAAAGCGCGCAGAAGAAGTCGTGGCGCAATTGAATGCAGGTGGCGACTTTGCCAAATTGGCCAGCGCATATTCGGATGGAACAGATGGTTTGACGGGTGGCGAACTGGGCTGGCGCAGCCAGGATCGCTTGCCGCAATTATTTGTCGATGCCACAGCCAATTTGCAGCAAGGGCAGATTGCGCCACTGGTCAAAAGCGGCAAGGGTTTTCATATCCTGAAGTTGCTCGGCAAACGCACGCCCAGCGTGTTGCGTGCAGGAGCAGCTTCCAGCACCACTGCAGCTGCCACCGTCAAACAGACGCATGCCAGCCATATCCTGATCAAGGTGAATCAGGTTGTCTCGGCCGCAGATGCACGTCGTAAATTGACGGGGATCAAGCAGCGCCTCGATAACAAGGCAGCGACATTTGAAGAACTGGCGCGCCTTTTTTCCAACGATTTCTCGGCCTCCAAAGGTGGCGACCTCGGCTGGATTTATCCTGGCGACACGGTGCCGGAATTCGAGCGTGCAATGGATGCCTTGCCGGTCGGTGAAGTGAGCGAGCCGATAGAATCGCCGTTTGGCTATCATTTGATACTCGTCAAGGAACGCAAGAGCGACGATGTCTCGCAAGAGCGTCAACGCATGGTGGCGCGGCAGACCCTGCGCGAGCAGAAACTGGAAGAAGCAACGCAGGATTGGTTGCGTCAGGTGCGTGACAGTGCCTATGTTGAATACCGCCTGGAAGAAAAATAATGTCCTTCATGGTGCGCGGGTGCCGTGAGTAAGCGCCCGACAATTGCGATTACCTGCGGCGAACCGGCCGGCATAGGCCCCGAGATTTCGATCCGGGCTGCATGGGAATTGCGTGCCGATGTAAAGAGCGTATTGATAGGCGATGCCGCATTTCTGGCGATGATAGCCGCCGACATCAATCCCGCCATCCGTTTGTCTTCATTGTCCTTGCAGGCGGTGCGCAATAGCGGTTTGCCGGCGTTCCCGCGCGACCAGATTACGGTCATTGACTGCCCGCTCGCAGCGCACGTCGCGCCCGGCAAGCTGGATCCGCGCAATGGCCGTTACGTCCTGCAGACGCTGGATATCGCGATAGACGGTGCGATGCAGCGCTGGTTCGATGCGATCGTGACCGCGCCGCTGCAAAAAAGCACGATCAACGATGCCGGTGTGCCCTTCACTGGCCACACGGAATACCTGGCCGATAAAACAAATACCGCTCAAGTCGTGATGATGCTGGCCACCAACGCCACGCCGCAGCCTTTACGCGTGGCCCTGGCCACCACGCATCTGGCCTTGAAGGATGTTGCGGCCGCGATCACGTTTGACAGCCTGGCCGGGATAATTGATATCCTGCATGCAGACTTGCAAAAGAAATTTGGCATCACCCAACCGCGCATACTCGTGACCGGCTTGAACCCGCATGCAGGCGAAGGCGGCTATCTGGGGCGGGAAGAAATCGACGTCATCACGCCCGTATTGCAGGCAGCACAAGCCAGGGGTTACGATGTGCGCGGCCCGTATCCGGCCGATACATTGTTCCAGCAAAAGTTGCTGGAACATGCGGATTGCGTGCTGGCGATGTACCACGACCAGGGCTTGCCGGTACTGAAATACGCCAGCTTCGGCCTCGGCGTGAATATCACGCTGGGCTTGCCGCTTATCCGGACCTCGGTCGACCACGGCACTGCGCTCGATCTGGCCGCTGCAGGACTGGGCCATGCCGATCACGGCAGCATGCTGGAAGCGATACGCGTGGCGGCGCAAATGGCTGCTGCGTCCCGCTCTACTGCCGCAACCACCCGCTGATTTATTCGGCGCTCACATACGATCAATGAAACATATTCCCCGCAAGCGCTTTGGCCAGAATTTCCTGACGGACGACACCGTCCTGCACAACATCATCCGCGCGATAGATCCGCAGCCGCAAGACACGATGGTCGAAATCGGCCCCGGCCTGGCAGCGATGACGAAACTGCTGCTGCAAGGTGTGAACCAGATGCACGTGGTTGAACTGGACCGCGACCTGGTCGAGCGCCTGAAAAAGAACTTCGATCCGAAAAAGCTGATCGTCCATTCTGCCGATGCATTGCAATTCGATTTTTCCAGCATCCCGGTGCCAGCCGGCAGCAAGTTGCGCGTGGTGGGTAATTTGCCGTACAACATTTCCAGCCCGCTGCTGTTTCATCTGGCCGAGATGGCGCCGCATGTGCAGGACCAGCATTTCATGCTGCAAAAGGAAGTGGTCGAGCGCATGGTGGCTGGACCCGGCAGCAAGACCTATGGTCGCCTGTCTGTGATGCTGCAATGGCGCTACCGGATGGAATTGATGTTCATCGTACCGCCGACTGCATTCGAGCCGCCACCGCGGGTGGAGTCTGCCATCGTGCGCATGATCCCGATCGCGGAACCCTTGCCGTGTGATCAGGGCAAGCTGGAGCGGGTGGTATTGAAGGCATTCTCGCAAAGACGCAAAGTGATACGCAATTGCCTGGCCGGGATGTTCACTGAAAGCGATTTGCTCGAAGTCGGCATCGATCCGCAGTTGCGACCGGAAACCATCCCGCTGGCGCAATACGTTGCTCTGGCCAATCGCCTCAAGGACTGAAACGTCGGTATTCGGCAGCATCGTGGATCCGGCAGGAAATGCCTGATCGGCATAAAATCAACGCTTCATTTCATCCAGCGAGAATACACATGCGCATACTACACACGATGCTCCGCGTCGGCGACCTGCAACGCTCTATCGATTTCTATACCAAAGTGCTGGGCATGAAGTTGCTGCGCAAGACGGAAAATACAGAATACAAATACACGCTGGCCTTTGTCGGTTACGGCAGCAATCCGGATCATGCCGAGCTGGAGTTGACCTACAACCACGGCGTGGACAAATACGAGATGGGTAGCGCCTACGGCCACATTGCCATTTCAGTAGACGATGCCTACCAGGCGTGCGCAGAGGTGAAAGCCGCAGGCGGCAATGTCACGCGGGAAGCTGGTCCGGTGAAAGGCGGCGATACCGTGATTGCCTTCGTCACCGATCCGGATGGTTACAAGGTCGAGCTCATAGAACGCAAGGATAGTTAACGGCGTGAGCGAGCTCGCTCAACGGCGACTGGCCTGCATAGGCCTATCCTAGAAGATAGGCAGTGTCTCCGGCGCATGGTCGCGCAGGGCTTTTTTCGCGGCCGCAAATTCCGGGAATACCGATTGCACCGTGGCCCAGAAACGCGGGCTGTGGTTCATTTCTCGCAGATGCGACAGCTCATGCGCGATCACATAGTCGATCAGCGGCAGGGCGAAATGCACCAGGCGCCAGTTCAGGCGTATCTTGCCATCGGCGGTGCATGAACCCCATTGCGTCATGGCCGATGACAACGCGAATGACTGATAACTGACCTCCAGTTTTTCTGCATAGACCGGCAGGCGTTCGGCAAAAATGCGCTTGGCTTCCAGCTGCAGCCAGCCTTGCACGCGATCCTTCAATTGCTGTTCGGCGGCATCGCCCGGCAGGCAGACGGTCAATTCCCGCGCTTCGGCGTCATGCAAAATTCCGGCTGCTTGCGTCGCAAGTATGCGCAGGGTGATGTCATTGCCCAAGTAGGGCAGTGTGCCGCCGTCGCGCCATTCCATTTGCGGCTGCAAACGACGTGCCGAACGTTCGCGCCGCTCCGTCAGCTTGGTAAATATCCAGCGCTGTTTTTCACGAATTGCATTGTCGATTTCAGTCAGGGTCACCCATTTCGGCGCCGTGATGCGCAAGCCATCGTCATCGATCATGAAGCCGATGGAACGGCGCTTGGAACGAACCAGTATGTAATCAAGGCTGTGCTCGCCGACATGGACGCGGCGCTTGCCCGGCGGTATCGGTGTTGCGGCATCGCCTGTTGCCGGCGACGCGCTTTGCTGCAGCAGCGAACCCGACGTATGCTTGGGTGCCGGATGATCAATTTTCGGTTGCGATGAAAAATCGGACGAAAAGAAATCAAGCTGCAGCGCAAGCTGTTGCGGATCCGGCGATGTGTGACGAAGCAGCTTCAAGGATAGATGGCCGTTATTGTTTCTGTGCTGGTTCAGCGGGATAGGCGTCGGGTGAAATCACCCGCATTTCCGATTCTATCCAATTTTCGACTTGCTGCATCAGTTCGACTGCATTCAAGCCCTCCGGTGAGATCGGCTTGCCGATGGAAACCGTGACCAGTCCAGGTTTCTTGATGAATGAATTTTTTGGCCAGCATTCACCCGCATTCAAGGCGATAGGCACCACCACGGTATTGGTTTCGACTGCCAGGCGTGCGCCGCCACCCTTGTAGCGGCCGCTCTGGCCGACCGGGATGCGCGTACCTTCCGGGAACATGATGATCCATTGGCCATCTGCCAGGCGCTTCCTGCCTTGCACGACGACTTGTGCGAACGCATCCTTGCCCTTGTTGCGATCGATGGGGATCATGCGCAGCAAGCCCAGCGCCCAGCCGAAAAACGGTACGTAGATCAATTCCTTCTTGAATACGAATACCAGCGGGCGCGACATTTTGCACAGCAGGAAAATGGTTTCCCATGCCGATTGATGTTTCGACAGCAGGATCACCGGCTGATCGGGCAGGTTTTCGTATCCCTGGATTTGATAGCGTATGCCGCACAGCACCTTGGCGAGCCAGATAACGAATACATTCCAGCGCGACGTGACGAAATAGCGCTTGTTGTAGGGCAGCGGCGCAACCAGGAAACATACGCAGGCCCAGACAGGTGTGACGACCAGCAGGATCAAGGCGAATAGCAGCGAGCGCAAAAACAAAATCGGATGTGACATTAAAACTCCAGGTGAAGGTTTGCGCATGCGCTACGCAGTGTGGACGAGTGCAGGCGCTTTCAGCAAATGATCGACCACGGCTGCGAGATTGGGATAGCTGGTCGTGCCAGGTGGCAGGCCGCCTTTTTCGATGGTCTTCTGGCCTTTGCCGGTCAATACCAGGTAGGGCGTGCAGCCGACGACAAAGCCGGCTTGCAGGTCGCGCAGCGAGTCGCCTATCATCGGCAAGCCCTTCAGGCTTATATCGAAGCGACCAGCTATCGAGTGCAGCATGCCAGGTTGCGGTTTGCGGCAATCGCAACTTTCATCGGCGGCATGCGGACAAAAGAAAACGGCATCGATTTCCGCGCCTACCGATTGTGCTGCTGCATGCATCTTCTGATGTATCGCATTCAGGGTCATCATGTTGAGCAGTCCGCGTGCGATGCCTGATTGATTGGTGGCGACGACCACGCGATAACCGGCCTGATTCAGGCGCGCAATCGCTTCCAGCGAGCCGGGTATCGGGATCCATTCAGCCGGTGATTTGATCAGCGTTTCCGAGTCATGATTGATGACGCCGTCGCGATCAAGGATAACCAGTTTCATCGGATCACCTTTTAATGGGGATGGCATGATCTCTCCTGATTAAAAAGCTGGCGTGTCGCAAAGCGCACGATGCGCATGCATCATGCGGCCAATTTGGAAATGTCGGCAACCTGATTCAGCATGCCGTGCAAGTCTGCCAGCAAGGCCAGGCGATTCTTGCGCAGCGCGGCATCTTCGGCATTCACCATCACGTTGTCGAAAAAGGCATCGACGTCATTGCGCAACTGCGCCAGCGCCTTCAGCGTTGCGGCGAAATCGCCGGCAGCGAAAGACGCCTCCACCTTCGGCTTCAGCGATGCAATCGCGGCATGCAGGCTTTGTTCCGAGGCTTCCTGCAGTAAGCCCGGCTCGACCTTGCCAGTCACGCCTTCGGCCTTTTTCAGGATATTGGTAATGCGCTTGTTGGCGGCCGCCAGCGATGCGGCTTCCGGCAATGCTGCAAAAATCTGTACCGCATCCAGCCGCTCGATGATATTGGCCAGCGTGTCCGGCTGTTGCGCGACGACGGCTTCGATTTCATTTTGTGCGTAGCCGCGTTCGCGCAGCAAACCGCGCAGGCGATCGAACAGGAAGGCGCTGACGTCGGCGCCCGGATCCTTGAAGTTGCTGTTGCCGCTGAACAGCGATGCGGTATCGCGCAGCAATGCCGCGAGCGAAAGCGGCAGGCGTTTTTCCACCAGCATGCGCAGGATGCCGAGTGCATGGCGCCGCAACGCGAAGGGATCGCGATCGCCGGTTGGCTGCAAGCCTATGCCCCAGATGCCGACCAGTGTTTCCAGCTTGTCTGCGAGCGCGACGGCGATGCCGGTGTGCGTTGCAGGCAGCGCATCGCCGGCAAAGCGCGGCTGGTAATGCTCGGATGCGGCTTGTGCCACTTCTTCATGCTCGCCATCGTGGCGTGCATAGTAAGTGCCCATGATGCCTTGCAGCTCAGGGAATTCGCCAACCATGTCGGTCAGCAAATCAGCCTTGGCCAGCAAGGCGCCGCGCTCTGCCAATGCGACGTCGTAAGCCAGCGAATTGGCGATTTTCCCGGCCAGTGCCTGTACGCGCCGTGTGCGTTCAGCCTGCGTGCCCAGCTTGTTGTGATAGACGACTTTGTCGAGTCCGGTGAGGCGCGATTCCAGCGTCTTCTTGCGATCCTGATCGAAGAAAAATTTTGCATCGGCCAGACGCGGGCGCACGACGCGCTCGTTGCCGCCGATCACGGTGCTTGGATCGGCCGGGCGGATATTCGATACGATCAGGAACTTGTTGCTCAGATTGCCCGCACTGTCGAGCAGCGGGAAGTACTTCTGGTTCGCCTTCATCGTCAGGATCAGGCATTCCTGTGGCACCTCGAGGAACACTTGCTCGAACTGGCCGATCAATACATTCGGGCGCTCGACCAGGCCGGTGACTTCATCGAGCAAGGCGGCATCTTCAATCGGCGTCAGATTGCTGCCGGCCTTGGTCGCGGCAGCAGCGAGCTGGCGCACGATTTCGGCACGGCGCTCGTCAAAGCTGGCGATCACTGCGCCTTCAGTGGCAAGCTGGGCTGCATAGGTGTCTGCATGGCGGATGAACACCGGGTCGAGGCCGGCTTCGAAGCGGTGACCATGCGTGGTATTGCCGGCAGTCAGGCCGAGTACGGAAACGGGAACGATATCGGCTCCGTGCAGCGCGACCAGGCCATGCGCAGGACGCACGAAATGGACCGTCTCCCAGCCATCGGCCAGTTGATAGGCCATGACTTTGGGGATAGGCAATTTTGCCATTGCTTCTTCTATCGCTTTTTGCAAGCCTTCCGCCAGCGTTGCGCCCGTCACGACGCTGTTGAAAAACAGTACCTCGGTCTTGCCGTCGGATTCACGTTTGAGCTCGGCGACTGCTGATTCATCCGTGCCCAGCGCTGCGAGTTTTTTCAGCAGTGCCGGTGTGGCCTTGCCATCGGCAGTCAGGCCCACGGCGACCGGCATCAGTTTTTGCATGACCAGCTTGTCGTCGGCCTGCGTATCGACTTGCGTCAGATGCACGCCCAGACGACGCGGCGAAGCAAAGTGCGTCAACACGCTGTCGTCGGCGAGCAGGCCTTGTGCCTTCAGCGATGCCTGCAGGGTTTGCGCAAACGCATCGCCGATTTTTTTCAGCGCCTTGGGCGGCAACTCTTCGACAAACAGTTCAACTAATAGATTTCGATTGCTCATTGTTATGCCGCTTCCTTCTCGATCTGGGCCAGCACTTCGGCGGCATGTTCAGGTTTAGCCATGGGGAAGCCGAGGCGGGCACGGCTGTCCAGATAGCTGCGGGCGACGCTGCGCGCCAGATTGCGTATGCGGCCGATATAGGCTGCGCGCTCAGTCACCGAAATGGCGCCGCGTGCGTCGAGCAGGTTGAAGGTGTGGGCCGCTTTCAATACCTGTTCGTAAGCGGGCAATGCCAGCTTGTGCTCGATCAGGTTGAGCGCCTGCTTTTCATGCGCAGCAAAAGCGGTGAACAGGAAATCGGCATCGCTGTGCTCGAAGTTGTAGGTCGATTGTTCGATCTCGTTTTGCTTGTAGACGTCGCCGTAGGACAAGCCTTCGGTCCATTTCAAGTCATAGACATTGTCCACACCTTGCAGATACATCGCCAGGCGTTCGAGGCCGTAAGTGATTTCGCCGGTGATCGGTTTGCAGTTGATGCCGCCGACTTGCTGGAAGTACGTGAACTGCGTGACTTCCATCCCGTTCAACCAGACTTCCCAGCCCAGGCCCCAGGCGCCCAGCGTCGGATTTTCCCAGTCGTCTTCGACGAAGCGGATGTCGTTCTGCTTCAAGTCAAAGCCGAGCGCTTCGAGCGAACCCAGATACAGTTCCAGGATGTTGGCCGGGGCCGGCTTCAGCACCACCTGATACTGGTAGTAGTGTTGCAGGCGATTCGGATTTTCGCCGTAGCGGCCGTCTTTCGGGCGGCGTGATGGCTGCACGTAGGCGGCGCGCCAGGGTTCAGGTCCCAGTGCGCGTAAAAAAGTCGCGGTATGCGAAGTGCCGGCGCCGACCTCCATATCGTAGGGTTGCAGCAGCGCGCAGCCTTGCGCATCCCAGTACTTCTGGAGCGTCAGTATGATTTGTTGAAATGTGAGCATTTTGTTTGAATTTTTGCATCGTCCGCCAGGGACGAGGGCAGGGTTGCCGAAACCCTAGATTTTAACGGGTTTTAGCGGCTGCTAGGGGTTTTGCGCGCAAGATACCAGGCGGCGATCAGCATCGCGCAAGCCAGCAGCACGATCGATGCATTGCCGAGCAAAACATAAGGTGTGAGCCCGCCATAGCCTTGCACCGAGGCTGTCAGCACGCCGCGTTCAAATGGCTGGAGTTGGGCAATGACTTTACCGTCTGGATTGATGACGGCAGTGGCGCCGGTATTGGTTGCGCGCAGCATCGGCCGGCCGGTTTCTATGGCGCGCATTTGCGAGATCTGCAAATGCTGCGGCAAGGCGAACGAGTCACCAAACCAGGCGATATTCGATGCATTCAACAAGAGGCTGGCCACTGGATTGCCGGAGAAATAACTGGCCGACAATTGATTGGCGATTTCCTCGCCGAACAAATCTTCATAGCAGATATTCGGCAGCACCCATTGGTCCTTGACGGCGAACGGCATTTGCAATGCATCGCCGCGCGTGAAATCGCCGAGCGGGATGTGCATCATGTCGACAAACCAGCGGAAGCCGAACGGAATGAATTCGCCGAAAGGCACCAGATGATGCTTGTCGTAACGATAGATTTTGGGCGTCGCACGGCTCGCCTTGGCGGGGGCAATGCCGATCACGCTGTTGGCATATTGCTGCGGCCCGTCGCTGACCGCGATGCCGATCGCAAGATGGCTGTTCGATGCGGTGGCGTATTCGGCCAGACGCGGCAGATAGTCGATAGGTAATTGATGCGCCAGCAGCGGCAAGGCGGTTTCCGGCGTGGCGATCAAATCGGCAGGCGCGGCACGGATCATGTCTTCATACATGGTCAGCGTGGTATCGGCGTGTTCCGCATCGAACTTTATTTCCTGCGGCACATTGCCTTGCAGCAGGCGTACCGAAATGGGCAGGCCATGCGGCGCGGTCCAGTTGACAGTTTTCAGGCCCGCGCCGGTGGCAAGTATGGCGACGAGTAGAAACAGCGCGGATTTTTTAGTCGGCAGCAAGACCAGGCAGGCAGCCAGCAATGCGGCGAGCCAGCCCAGGCCATACACGCCTATCAGGGGTGCGAAGCCGGCGAGCGGACTGTCTACATGCGCATAGCCGGATGCCACCCATGGAAAGCCGGTCAGCACCCAGCCGCGCAGCCATTCGGAGAGCGCCCACAAGGATGGCAACACCAGCAACAGCATGCTGGTCGTGGATGGCTGTCGACGGCGCAGGATCCAGACTGCCATGCCGCTAGCCAGTGCAAAAAATGCCCCCAGCAAGATAGCCATCAGCGCCACTGCCAGCCCAGCCATTGGCGCCGGCATGCCGCCGTACTGGTGCATGCTGATATACAGCCAGTAGACGCCGCAGGCTGACCAGCCGAAGCCGTATGCCCAGCCTGTCAACACGCCGGATTTGATCGATGGCGCCTGCAAGAGTAAATGGAATAACAGCGCGAGTGCGACGATTTGCAGCGGCCACCAGGCAACTGGCGCGAACGCGAAGACATTCAGTGCGCCGGCAAGCAGGGCGACGAGCGCTGCCTGTGTAGGCGCGAGACGAAAGAAGGCTGGCTTGCTCACGCGGCCTGGCAAGAGTGGGCTACGCAATGATGGCGCGCGTTCATTTTGGATCAACTCTCAAGCGCATCCTCGCTGCTTGTAAAAGGCAGTTTTTCCAGCAGCAAGACATGGATTTGCCGTGCATCGGCACGCAGTATTTCGAAGCGCAAATTGTCGATCTCGACGATCTCGCCTTTGTGCGGCATGCGCGCCAGATGATTGGTGATAAAGCCGCCTATCGTGTCGACATCCTGATTCGATAATTCGGTACCCAGTGCTTCATTGACTTGCTCGATTTCAGTCAATGCCTTGATGCGCCAGCGCGGGCCGTGTTCGCCAGCCTTGATGGCGAGGATGTTGTCTTCTTCCTCGTCGAAATCATATTCATCTTCGATGTCGCCGACGATCTGCTCCAGTACATCCTCGATCGTGATCAAGCCTGCCACGCCACCGTATTCATCGACGACGATAGCCATGTGATTGCGCTTGGCGCGGAAATCGCTCAGCAACACGTTCAGGCGTTTGGATTCCGGTATGAAGACGGCGGGGCGCAACATTTTTTGCACATTGAACGACTCTTCCGCGTAGTAACGCAGCAAGTCCTTGGCCATCAGGATGCCGACTACCTGGTCGCGTTCGCCTTCGATGGCTGGAAAGCGCGAGTGTGCGGTTTCCAGCACCATAGGCATCCATTCTTCTATCGGCTTGGTGATGTCGATCACATCCATTTGCGAGCGCGGCACCATGATGTCGCGCGCCGACAGATCGGATACCTGGAACACGCCTTCTATCATCGCAAGCGCATCGGCATCGATGAGCTTGCGCTCGTGCGCATCGTGCAATATGGCCAGCAGTTCGCTGCGGCTTTCGGGCTCGGGGGATATTAATGCGGTCAGGCGTTCAAACAATGAGCGGTGCGGTTTTGCCTCGCCGGATTTGCCGCTGTGGGAATGCTCTTGCATAGGGCGAAAAGCCGTTACTGGTGGTGGTTTCAACAAGTTTCAGGATACAACAAATTTGTGTGATTCAAGAAATGCAGCGCATTGCGTCTCTGCTCTATGGCAACGCTGTCGCAGCATCATGCGTTAATTCATGCTTCGATTCATGTTTCTACATACGGGTTCGGAAAGCCGAGCGCAGCCAGGAATTCTATTTCCAG
>NZ_JAUSME010000349.1 GCF_030645555.1 Herminiimonas sp. | reverse complement strand
TCGGCGATACTGTGGATGAGCACCCTGTTCATTTTGTCGACCCTGTTCTATTGGGGCGGTTTGATCACGCGTTCGGATACCGGCTCCTCTATCGGCAGCAAATTGTGCTGGGCCGCCGTCATCATGGGTTTCACCGGCATGCTGGTGCGCTGGTATGAATCGTATCTGCTCGGTGCCGATGTAGGGCACATACCGGTTTCCAATCTGTATGAAGTGTTCATCCTGTTTTGCATGATCACGGCGCTGTTCTATCTGTATTACGAACAGATTTATGCGACACGCCAATTAGGCCCGTTCGTATTGCTGGTGATTACTGCTGCAGTCGGATTCCTGCTCTGGTACACGATCAGCCGGGATGCCTCGGGAATCCAGCCATTGGTCCCCGCATTGCAAAGCTGGTGGATGAAGATACATGTGCCGGCCAACTTCATCGGCTATGGCACGTTCTCGCTGGCGGCCATGGTGGCCGTTGCCTATCTGCTCAAATCACACGGGATGCTGGTTGATCGCCTGCCTGCGCTGGAAGTGCTTGATGACGTGATGTACAAGGCAATCGCGGTCGGCTTTGCATTCTTCACCATTGCCACCATCCTGGGCGCGCTCTGGGCGGCCGACGCCTGGGGCGGTTACTGGTCGTGGGATCCGAAAGAAACCTGGGCCTTGATCGTCTGGCTCAACTACGCTTCCTGGCTGCACATGCGGCTGATGAAGGGTTTGCGCGGACAGGTTGCGGCATGGTGGGCAGTCATAGGCTTGCTGGTGACGACGTTTGCTTTCCTCGGCGTCAATATGTTCCTGTCAGGCTTGCACTCGTATGGCGAGCTGTAGGCAATTCAGGGCAGAGTAAGGCATGGCGGCGGGGTAGCAGAATATAGGCAACATTTAGACGTTCTGCTTTCTGTAATGAAACTCCTGTAAGGTTGATCAGTCTCAGCAGACTAAAGACCATTACCATCATCACGGAGCCGCCATGTTAATCAAGCGCAATCCGAACGGGATCGATATTCCGTTCGCGTCTGAAATCACGCCACGCGCTGTATTCGAGTCGCGCCGCGCATTCATCCAAAAAATAGCGGCCGGCTCCATCGCTGGCGGCGCATTGCTGGAAATGGCGACGCGCGAAGCGTTTGCAGCGACATCGGGCACGGTGCAAAAACTTGCGGCCAAAGCCAATCCTGCTTACGTGGTGCTCGACAAGCCGACGTCCTATAAAGACGCGACGACCTACAATAATTTCTACGAATTCGGCACCGACAAGGAAAGCCCGGCGCGCTATGCACCCAAAATGCAGACGCGACCATGGACACTGGCTATCGAAGGCGAAGTCAGGAAGCCGATGACGCTGGATATAGACAGCCTGCTGAAACTGGCGCCACTGGAAGAGCGCATCTATCGTTTGCGTTGCGTAGAAGGCTGGTCGATGGTGATCCCGTGGAGCGGTTATTCGCTGGCTGAGTTGATCAAGAAAGTCGAACCTACATCGAATGCAAAGTACGTCGAGTTCGTGACGGCCGAAGACAAGGAAATGCATGGCTTGCGCCGCCCTGTGCTGGACTGGCCGTATGTCGAAGGCTTGCGCATCGATGAAGCGCTGCACCCGCTGACGCTGTTGACGCTGGGCATGTATGGCGAAGTATTGCCGAACCAGAACGGCGGCCCTGTGCGCATAGTGGTGCCCTGGAAATATGGTTTCAAGTCAGCCAAGTCTATCGTCAAGATACGCTTCGTCAAGGATCAGCCGCGCACGGCATGGAATCTTGCTGCGCCGCGCGAATATGGTTTTTATTCGAACGTCAATCCGCAGGTCGATCATCCGCGCTGGTCGCAAGCCAGCGAGCGCCGCATAGGCGAGGATGGCTTGTTTGCAAAGAAGCGGCCTACGCTGATGTTCAATGGTTATAGCCAGGTTGCGCCCTTGTATGCCGGCATGGATTTGAAGAAATTCTTTTGACCCTGGACGGCTATGCTCACAGACCTGTTCGCCGCCGATCCATGGCTGAGCGATAAATCATGATGAATTTCCATCCCGCGCCGCGCCAGCTGGCTTTCATAAAAAGCCTGCTGTTCATCCTTGCCTTGCTGCCGTTCGGCCGCCTGGCATTGTTTACCTATACAGATCAGTTGGGCGCCAACCCGGTCGAATTCATCACGCGCAATACCGGTGACTGGACGCTGTACTTCCTGTGCCTGACGCTGGCGGTCACGCCATTGCGGCGCTTGAGTAAATGGAACTGGTTGATCAAGCTGCGCCGCATGCTCGGGTTGTTTGTCTTCTTTTACGCTAGCCTGCATTTCACCACCTTCCTCTGGTTCGATCACTTTTTTGATGTGAGCGAAATGCTGGCAGATGTAATCAAGCGGCCTTTCATCACGGTAGGCTTTACTGCATTTGTCTTGTTGATCCCGCTTGCCGTCACCAGCACGAACGGGATGGTGCGACGGCTGGGCGGCAGGCGCTGGCAATGGCTGCACAGGCTGATCTATGTGATCGCCGCGCTGGGCATCCTGCATTACTGGTGGATGAAGGCGGGCAAGAATGATTTCGAACAGCCGCTCATTTTTGGCTTGATCGTGGCGGGCTTGCTGCTGGTACGCGCATACTGGGCGTGGCAAAAGCGCAAGGATATGCAGGCGCTGGCCGGCACGATGATGTGAGGGCTGGCATCGGACCAGGCAGGCTGGTCCGATTTGTCAAAATCAGGGCAGCAGCGATTCCAGCGCAAACAGCTCGCTGGCCAATTCGCGCTTGCGTATCAGATGGATTGTGCTGCCATCAACCATCACTTCGGCCGCCCGGCCGCGCGTATTGTAGTTTGATGACATCGTCATGCCATAGGCGCCGGCTGACATGATCGCCAGCAAGTCGCCTTCCTTGATGGCCAGCTCGCGTGAGCGGGCAAGCCAGTCGCCGGATTCACATACCGGACCGACCACATCGTAAGTTTGTGTCGCAACATCGCGCTGCAATACCGGCTGCACGCCATGCCACGCTTCATACATGGCGGGACGCATCAAGTCATTCATCGCGGCATCGACGATGGCAAAATTTTTCGTCTCGCCATGCTTGATGTACTGCACTTCGGTCAACAGTACGCCGGCATTGCCGACGATAGAGCGGCCCGGCTCGAACAACACCTTGATAGGCGCGCCCTGGTAGGTTTTGGCGCGCCATGCATCGATCTTGGCAAACAGGCGCGCCAGGTAATCACCGACGGCAACCGGGTGGTCGTCGTGGTAATTGATGCCTATGCCGCCGCCTATGTCCAGATGATGGATCGCGATGCCTTCGCCGGCCAGCGTATCGATCAACTCTATCAATTTGTCGACCGCTTCCAGCAGCGGTGCATCGTCTAGCAATTGAGAGCCGATATGGCAGTCTATGCCGACCACCTGGATGTTCGGCAGCGCTGCAGCAACGCGGTAAGTTGCGAGCGCATCTTCATAGGCGACGCCGAACTTGTTGTCTTTCAAGCCGGTGGAAATATAAGGATGGGTTTTTGCGTCGACGTTGGGGTTGACGCGCAGCGAGACTGAAGCGCGCTTGCCCATTTCACCGGCGACTTCATTCAATCTATGCAGTTCGGGTATCGATTCGACATTGAAGCACAGGATGTCATGCGACAGCGCCAGCTGCATTTCTGCGCGCGACTTGCCGACGCCGGAAAAAATCACCTTGCGCGGCGATCCGCCAGCCGCCAGCACGCGCAGCAGTTCGCCGCCGGAGACGATATCAAAACCGGAGCCGAGTTTGCCGAGCAGATTCAGGACCGCCAGATTCGAATTGGATTTGACGGAATAACAGACCAGCGCGGTGTCATCGCTGCGACCATGTTTTTTGCAGGCGTCGGCGTAGGAAGAGAAATTCTCTGCCAGTGCGGCCTTCGAATAAACATAGGTAGGCGAGCCGAATTGTTGGGCAATGTGCGTCAGCGGTGTATGCTCCGCGCACAGCACGCCGTCTTGATAGGAAAAATGCGACATGGTGGAATTTATTTCGAGGCGGGTGATGCCGGTGCTGGTGCAGCAACCGGCGCAGGTATCGCAGGTGGTGCGTTCGATTTTGGCATTTTGGTGCCGGGCATGTACAGTGCGCCTGTCTGGCCGCAACCGGCAAGCAGGCTGATGCATGCGGCGCCGACAAGGGCGGCAAAAAAAGCGGCGAAGCGCGATAAACCAGGATGGGACTTCACGATTAGAATCTCTGTTTAACGAAACGTGTTGGAGTGTAGCATGACCGAATCAGAATTCCTGAAGCAGGCAGAAGCAACTTTGAATCAAATTGAGGCGACTCTGGAAGCGCTGGCCGACACCAGCGAGCTCGATGTCGAATGTACGCGCAGCGGCAATGTGCTGGAAATCGAGTTTATCGATAACGGCACCAAGATTATCGTCAATAGCCAGGCGCCGATGCAGGAATTATGGGTGGCAGCGAAATCCGGCGGTTTTCATTTCAAGACGCAAGGAAGACGATGGATCAATACGCGTGAGGGGACGGAATTATTTGCCGCCTTGTCGCAGATGGTGAGCCAGCAGGGCGGCATCGATGTTACCTTGCATGACGCGGAGTAATGCTGCAATAAAGACCATATAAAAAAGCGGAGAGTCTTGCGACTCCCCGCTTTTTTTGATGGTGCAAGCTTGTTACCGGAATCAGAATAACTCGTTCTTCACTTCATCCCTGGTCGGCGCGTCGGTGTGTACTGGCGCTTCGCTCAAGCCCAGGTTGCGTACGCCCATTCCGGGTGGATTCTCTGCGTAATAATATTCGCCATTCGCCGTGATGATGCCTTCCGGCACGGTGCGTTCTGCAGTCGGCACATTTTTCAGCGCCTTTTGCATGTAATTGATCCAGATCGGCAAAGCCAGGCCGCCGCCGGTTTCACGATTGCCCAGGTTTTTCGGTTGATCGAAACCTATCCACGCGATACCCACAATGTCGGGATGGTAGCCGGCGAACCAGGCATCAAACGAATCATTGGTGGTGCCGGTTTTGCCTGCGAGGTCGGTGCGCTTCAAGGCCATGGCCTTGACTGCGGTACCGGACGTCACCACATCTTTCAGCATGCTGTCTATCAGGAAGGCATTGCGTGCGTCGATGACGCGATTGGCTTCATCGCCTGCTTTTTCAGGTTTTACTTCCGACAATACCTTGCCGCTGGCATCTGTGATTTTGGTGATCAGGTAAGGGTTGACCTTGTAACCGCCATTGGCAAATACCGAGTATGCGCCCGCCATTTGCAAAGGCGTGACCGCGCCCGCGCCTAGCGCCAATGTCAGATAGGGTGGATTCTTGTCTGCATCGAAGCCGAAGCGGGTAATGTATTCCTGCCCGTATTTGGCGCCTATCCTGTGCAGGATCCGGATCGAAATCATGTTCTTTGACTTGGTCAGGCCTTTGCGCATCGTCATCGGGCCGTCGTATTTGCCATCGTAATTTTTGGGCTCCCAGGCCTGGCCGCCGGTTTGGCCGGCGTCAAAACTGATGGGCGCATCATTGATGATGGTTGACGGCGACAAGCCTTTTTCCAGCGAGGCTGAATAAATGAACGGCTTGAAGGACGAGCCAGGCTGGCGCCATGCCTGGGTGACGTGATTGAATTTGTTGCGGTTGAAATCGAAACCGCCTACCAGCGCGCGGATGGCACCATCTGCGGTATTGGTCGCCACGAACGCCGATTGCACTTCCGGCATCTGGATCACGCTCCAGTTTTTACCTTCCTGCATCACGCGTATCACTGCGCCGCGTTTGACGCGCTTGTTGGGCGGCGCCTTGGCGCTGAGCAAATTTGCGGCAAAGGTCAGGCCGGGTCCTTCTATCTTGATTTCTTCGCCGGATACCAGAACGGCAGTGATGGATTGCGGCGTGGCTTCCAGCACAACGGCGGCGACCAGATCGTCGCTATCCGGGTGGCTGGCGAGCTCGACTTCAATCGCATCTTCCGCTTCTTCTTTATTATTCGGAATTTCTATGTAATTTTCCGGGCCGCGGTAGCCATGGCGCTTTTCATAATCCATCACGCCGCGCCGCACGGCGAGGTACGCAGCATCTTGGTCGGCCTTGGTGACGGTGGTGAAGACGTTCAAGCCGCGCGTATAAGTTTCTTCCTTGAATTGTTCATAGACTAGCTGGCGCGTCATTTCCGCTACATATTCTGCATGTACGCCGAATTCGCTGCTATTGGTCTTGATCTTGAGTTCTTCATCCCTGGCCCGGTTGTATTCAGGCTCGGTGATATAGCCGAGATGGTACATACGCTGCAGAATGTATTGCTGGCGTGCTTTTGCGCGCCGGGGATTGACGACCGGGTTGTAAGCCGAAGGAGCTTTGGGCAAGCCGGCCAGCATTGCGGCTTCGGCAATCGTGATGTTCTGCAACTTCTTGCCGTAATAAATCTGTGCCGCCGATGAGAAGCCATAGGCGCGCTGTCCCAGAT